>CAZFPO010000044.1:10949-20586 GCA_964521105.1 uncultured Lentimicrobiaceae bacterium
ATCTCTCCAATCTCCCTCAATCCCCTCAATCATCCCGAACCCCATGCTGTTTTTTTCTCCAATACCCGCGTGATAAGCAATTTTCATCAATTCGGGAATCGTGAATAAGCTGAAATTGCATTTAAAACCCCTGATTTTAGTTTGTTGAGGCGTACCAGATTTTATTGAAATTAACTTTGATTTCGAGTTTGAGGCTTTCCAGACAAAAAACAAATCTTCATGATATTCCTTTCCATAAAAAGCCAGATATTTATTCAATAAGTTATTTTTTAATAAATCGGATGCGATGTTATCATCAGGTGAAATATAATCGAGTTTACCGATATCGATACGGTTTGTTATACAAATTGGCGAAATTGATTTCCCGATTAGAGGTTTTGTAAAGTCGGGTTGGGAGAGGAGTTCAATGCTGCTAACACTAAATTCGGCAAGAGATTTCAAGTCGCCAATTGAAAAATTTTGGTTGAAAAAAATTCCCTTTACAAACTCTTCGGTTGAGCGTTCGGGCAAAAATGAGATGTCGAAACTAATGGTGTCCGAAAGAATAATAATTCGTGAATCGAGTTTGTTAATGGTGAAATTTGGGATATTGAAATTTGAAAAAACAAACAGACGGAATTGTTTTCCTTCGATATTAAAACCGTTTTGGTGTAGCCAGTTCGCGTAGTTTTTGTCACCATTTGCAATTGTTTTGTAAATAAACGACGATAACTCATACTGATAGTTAATCGGAATTGTTTTAAGTTTTGGATTTCGGACGTGTAAATGGACTCTAAAACGCATATTTTTTATTTTTTGAACTTAATTATTTCTTGTTTTATACAATATAATATTAGTCACTTTTCTTTTTAACTTTAATCACAACTCCAATTTGTTGCTCAGGGTGTTCGTTAGACGAGACTTGATTAATTTTTGCTTCAAACAAATTATTGTATCCCATTTCGAGGAATTTGCTAATTTCCTTATTCATATTTTTAGGAATATAGCCAAGTTTAGCATCTTTAAAATACAATGCTATCGCGTAGTTGTCGAATTTGTTATCGGGTTCGTGTTTTAAAATCAATTCGGTTCCAATTTTTAGTTTGTTAAATACGTCAACACCATCATAATAGGTGAATCCGGCAATGTGAAAATGATTAAAATGTCTATCTTTCATAATTTATTCCTCCAAAATTAATAATTAATAAACTGCAAAACAATAGTATATTTTTGACAACCTTTGACAATTATTTTTTAGTACATAAAATAATCCATATTTATTACTCTTCCGAAAAGAAAGCATCATTTTCAAAATCAAATCTAAGATTATGAACAAATTTGAAATTTTCCAAATTCTCAAAGTAAGTACTAATAATTTCTTTCTGATTTTCGCATAGATTTGTCGAAACATAATCATGATAACTACTCCATTGAAAAGCGGATAAATGCTTGCAAAAAGAGTGGTGAATAGGATTATTGTGAATGTAAATCAAAACTTGTTTAAAATAATATTCATCTCGAATAAGTTTGCGTTTAAAAGGTCTTTCAAATAAAGAGCCATGACGCTTGTATTTAACGTTGAAATAAATTGAATAAGTACTAAATAAATGCGAAAAATGGAGGTGCGCTTTCGGTATTTTTTTATTTTTAAGTAAATCAACATTTATCGGTATATTATCTGTCGAAAATTGTAGGGTTTGCCATTTAACGTTATCAAATTCTCCTTCAAATCCTTTTACAAAACCTCCTTCAAATGCCGACAGGTCTTTAGACGCTGTCGGATTAGTAGGAGGTTTGATTGAATATTTATAATAAACATCTTCTTTAATTCTAACTGAAAAATGAAAATGGTTGGGCATAAGTACCCACGCGAATGTATCGGCTATAGGATTGATAAATTTTTCGTACAATTTCAAAAAATAATTGTAGTCATCTGGATGGCAAAAAATATTGGTGCTGTTTATTCCACGGTTGTAAATATGGTAAATTTTGCCTTGTTCTATGGCTAATGTTTTACTCATACCAAATTCATGTTTTGAATTTTATTTTTCAAGAATGATTTAAAATCGTCAGATTCAATTATTTGAATGTCCTCAAATAAGCCCATGACAAAACGACCAATTCCATCAAAACTACACACATTTGTATCAAGTAGCCACTCGTTATCGTTAATTTTTTTCATGTCTCTTTCCGACAGAGGGTATTCTTCGGTTAGAAGCATTGCCGCCCTGAGTCCAAGTTTAAGCTTAACATTTAATTGTTGATAGCTGCTAATTCTGAAAATATCAATATAACCAGCTTTATGATTTTCCTGAAATTTCCATTTTTCCGTAGAAACGTTTACATCCCCAATTCGAGAAACTTTAAATAGTTTATTTTGACCACTTTCAATTTCAAAAGCCCAAATTTGTATATAGTTGGAGGTGAACGCGAAAGGTTCAACTAGTCGATTACTTATAACTTTACTATTTGCCGAGCTATATTGATTTAATTCTACTTGATTTTTGTTTTCGATGGCATCAACCAAGCGGTTAATATTATCAGCATTTTTTCCTTTCACAGTAGTTTCAGCCAAGATTTTGTAATCATAAACTGTTGCTAATTTACGTTTAAGATTTTGCTTCATCAGGTTGTTGTCATCGATGCTATCAATAGCTTTTTTAAGGATATGTGATTCCTCTTCGGTAAAGTGTAATAGACTGCTAATATCTTTAAAATAGGGAGATGATTTATCGATTTTAAAGATATTATCTCTTTTTTTAATAACAAAACCAGCATCTCTAAAAGTATCAATGTATCTATAAACGGTTCGTTCCGACATATCAAGTCGATTTGAAATATCACTAATGCTATATGAAATATTTCCTGTTAACATTTTCATCAGCCTGAGTAGGCGTTCGAGTTTTGGTTGATCCATGAAAATAATTTTATTTTAAATCAAATAAATTTTGAGATAAATATAGTAAAAATATTTAGAAGTATATCGTATAAGAAAAATTATGTGAATAAACAGTGTTTTCATTCACATCTTAATAAATTTTCATGGCTTTATTGAAAATTTTTTTTCAATAATTAAATTGAAAATGTTTTAAATATTATGGTTAAACCTATCTCGGTCGTTTCCAATATTCGTCAGAGTTGCCGCCCCAGTATGGACTTACCGATTTTTGATCAGGGTTATTCGTTGGATTTTGTCGTTTTTGCAATTTCATTTGCCACTGGTAATCTTTTAACTCACCATTTGCGTCAGAATGAAGCAATTCATAATCGTTGGTAACCAAGTCGCGATTGTAGAAAACAAATCTAACATTACCTTGTCCGGCAATTTGATAATAGTGCCAAATTTCATAAGGATATGAGCTAGGTTCACGAGTTTGCGAGTTAATGCTGTTTGGTGATCCGTATTTTAAATAAACTCGACCTCTGTCGGATAAATATCCCATTTGATTTTTTTTGCCAAATTCGGAGTTTACCTTTTTAACTTCACCTAAATATTTTTCCCATGCACTTTGAGGATCCTTTTCATCGCGTTGAATCCAAAAGTTGTACAAATATCGTTGCATACTGTTTAGTAGTTCGGTTTTGTTTATGACATCCTCAGTATGCTTTTTATCTTTTTTGGGAATCAAATTTAGTGCATAATTTCGTTCCATAATGCTTGAAATTGGATATAAAAAATCAAGATAAAGAGCTAATGTATCAATGTTTTGATATTTTTCTACAAAAGTGTTTGCTATGTCAATGGTAGTTAAGTCTAAATTTTGATTAGAAATTGATGGATTACTCCGTTGGAAGAAGAATTTATTAAATGCGTCAACTTTGTTGTCTTTATTTCTAACTTCAATTACCAAATTGTAATTACCTGATGGTAGTTTTGAAATATCGAACGATTGAATGAGGACTTTAACTTTCGATGCTGTTTCTTTTTTCATTTTAAAAAGGTTTGTAACAATTCTTCCACTTTCAAAATCCTCAACAAAAATTCGGTATACATATTCGCTACTATCGCCATAAACAATTGATGTGTTATAAATTTCGGAATAAACAGTAAGTGTATTTATTTTTTCGGGAAAAAAGTCCGAAATATATGGATACATGTCGTAATTATGCTTTGTGAAAAGATTTGGGGTTTTTGTTGGTTCAATTTTATTTATTAACTGAATACCCGAAATTGAAATCACATTTGGTTTATGATTAACTATTATTTTGTCCTTATAAACGGTTGCTTCTTTATTTGTGTTTTTATCTTTTAATGAAATTTCAAAATCGTATTCGCCATTTGGTATTGCAATTCGCTGAATGTCGATAATATTTGGACTAGAAGGAGTAGAGTCATTTTCAGTTGGAGTAGATAAATCAACTTTGCTAAAAGTAACAATTTTGTCATCTTTTTTAAAAACCATCGTTATTTCAACAACACCTTGAAAATAATTATCTTTTTTAATGTATTTGACCGATTTTGCATCGATATTTAAAAATGTTTCAATATATGGATTCTGTTCAACATCTAAATAGGTGGTGTAGGTCATTAAGGCTCTAACTTGAGCCGAAAGCTGACTTGATGAAAATAACATCAAAAAAAGAGTGAAATATAAAATTCGTTTCATATTTTTTTAGAATTATAAATAAAAACAAAAATAGATAATATATTGTTGCGGTGGTTAAAACTATTAAAAAATTGCTATACGATAAAACACTTTATTCGTTAAAAAATAAAGCCTGTTTAATGATTCAGCGATTTTATTACTGATTTTGGGTTGAATGAAAGAGGATAGTATCACCTTTTATTCATTCCAGCAATCAACTTTATCCAATTTTAATCGTTTTGGAATGAAAACCTCAATGATTAATTTACGATTATTTTACCATTATTAAAAATATCTCCGTTTTCGTCTTTAATGATAAACATAAAAACTCCTTTTGATAGTTCAAAATTAAGCGAAGTCTTTTCTGAATTTAGCTGTTTCGAATATATCAATTGCCCCATAATCGAATAAATTTCGATTTTTAAGTTTTTTGTATTATTCGGAATATTCACATAAAAGGAGCCGTTGTTTGGATTTGGAAATATGTTTATTAAAGCGTTGGGCTGATTTTCAGTTACACCAACGTGTGGCATTTCGCAGATGAAATTTTGCTGATTATAAAATGTTTGAATTGATTGAGACCTCTCGCGAAGCAAAGCAATTGCCGATAAGTTAGTTCCAAAATAGTCGCGAGCAAAGGGAAAAGCCAAATCAACACAAAACATTTCACCAGCATTAACCGAAAATGGTCCAACCGACATTACTCCACGTCTATCGCCAGGTTGGTTTCCAAGATTACACTCATTCCAATCATTTAAGCCAGCTTCTGGGGTGCCTGGGAACATAAAATTGGTTGGAATTGTCCCATTATAGCCAATTCCTCCATAAGTCATTGGACTTCCATCATTCCATTTCCCTATTAAATAATTATAAAAACCAATTGCACCTTGTGGTTCTCCAATAAAAGTATTTCCATTATTAAAGTAAAGAAATCTTGAAATTGGATGATTTAAAAACATAGCACCTTGTGCTGGGGCAGGAGAACCATATTGACCAGAAGTACCAGTTCCATCGGAAATACTTGAATTAAAAGTGTAAAACATGTTTAGTGTTGAATCACAACCAATATAGTCATCCATTCCATTACCCAGGTCCATATCGGTAAATGATCCAAAATATACATCATGATAGTTGTTAGATGAACGGTTGAAGATTTCGTAGTTAACAAATACGGTTTGATTAAGTGCAGAGTCGTTTGTATTATTAAACGAATATGCCAAGCCATGAACTTCAATTTTCATTTTATCGCCACCACTATTGTGCAATAATTTATCATCATTAAACATAAAAAATATTGCTTGGTCACCCCTAATTTTTGGATAATCCCCATTTTCGGGTTCGTAAATTCCATTAAAATTCAAATCAACAAAAGGAGCTAAAAATGGAGCTTCACCATTTGATTGATCTCCGTTTGCTGGCCATTGTAGAATAGATGGAGGCACAATATAATTTGTTGTTGAATAATTGGCAATATGATTTTGGATGGTTGTCTTATCTATTTTCCATACCCGTTGATATTTTAGAAAAAAGTTAATGTCCTCGGTATTTGTTGCAATAGGTCCAAAAGAAAAGTCAACACCCGAACTTGTGTATGTTTGTGCTGCCAAATGTAACTGTGAATTTGCATCATACCCACCAATCCAAATATTGTTTTCATATATCGAATTAACACCACTTCCTTTTGGAGCTTCAAATTTGTTGTTGAATAATGAACCATCTGCACTAACTTTAGCAGAAATATTATTTATGTCCAAATTTTCAGAAAAGTTTGTTGAATATATTAATATATCATCAATTTGGATATCATCTTTCGACCAATTTGTTTGTCGAACAGAGAAAACTAATTCAGCCATTGTGGAACTTGTTGTGGCTTCAAATAAAGCCTCTTTTTTCACCCAACCAAGTGTGTCAATATCTGCAACTAAGGTTGGAAGATTGGTTCCTGTTCCTGTATATAACGAAACCGAAAGGATGTTTCCTGCTCCACGTACCCAATATGAAATAAAATATTTTTTTCCTGCTTCAATTGTAAATGCTGTAGTGGAAAACTTTTTGGGAAGAGATTTAGAATTAATCAGTCGACACGCTTTTAAACCAGAATGAACATTCGTAGAATAAGGGATAATACTATCTGAAACTATGTTCGTTTGACTACCAATCCATTGATTTGGTGTGTTGCCTGTCCAATTTTCAAAACCACTGTTAAATACAACTTGGGCTTTCATAAATTGTATAAAACATAAAGTAATAATTAATAACACAAGAGATTTTGTTTTCATGATTTTAAGTTTAATTAACAAAAAAAGTAATGCAAATATATTAATTTAATTATAAATAAAACAAAATTAAAATAATATTAATAAATATTTTTATAATCATCAATTAAATAAATTTATATTAATTATACTTTCATGAGATAATCAAAAGAGTAATGTTATAACTAATTTTTAATTTTTTGAAAATATATTTATTGATAATTAGTTACTTATCTTAATAATTGAAAAAAATAGGAGCAAAAAATTTGGTGAATTAAAATTATTTGTACTTTTGCAGTGGAGAGTTGGCAGAGTGGTCGATTGCGGCGGTCTTGAAAACCGTTGAACTGCGAGGTTCCGGGGGTTCGAATCCCTCACTCTCCGCTGAATAAAAATGTAAAAATAGGTAAACCGCTGAAAAACAAATACATCAGCGGTTTTTTATTTGCAGAATATAGCAAAAAAAAGCATAAAATAACCACATTTTAGTGTCCAATTCGGTTACCAAAAAAGAAAATAAAAAGGGTAACCGAATTTGTGCATTTTGCATTGATATTCAGCATGTTGCATCTTTGAATTTTTCTAAAAAAAACGTAATTTTATAACCTAAAAACAGAGAAATGGAAAGACAAAGTTATAGCGTAATTTTCTACACTAAAAAATCGAAAAGAAAAAAATGGCAATTTGCCAGTTTGTTATTTAGTTGTCTTGCTTCCTAGTTGTTTTCCCAAGTTTTCATATTCAATATCATTGGGTTCCCATAATTCAATTTTGTTCCCCTCAATGTCGATGATATGAACAAATTTACCATAATCGTATGTCTCTATAGAATCTAAAATGTTCACGCCATTCTTTTTCAATTCATCAATAAGCGCCTCTAAGTTTTCAACTCTATAATTTATCATGAAATCTTTTGTGGAAGGTTCAAAATATTTTGTTTTTTCATTAAAAGGACTCCAATTTGTAAATCCTTTTTTTGTGCTGTCGGCACCCTGATACCATTCGAAAACTGCTCCGTATTCGTTTGTATTTATCCCTAGATTTTTTTGATACCATTCTTTCATTTTGTTAGGATCTTTGCATTTGAAAAAAATGCCACCTATGCCAGTAACTTTTTTCATTTTATTGGTTTCTTTTTTATTTGTGAGTATTGAATTTGATGCATAACCGCATATAAAAGCGGTAGTAATAGCCAAAATCATTATTAATTTATTTTTCATAGTTTTCGTTTTTAGTATAATTGAAACTGAACCCTTAATTAATTGTCTGTTTTAAGTTAATAAAATGCTTTTACTTCGTTTTTACTTAGTTGTTATAAATTTTTCTGAAATAAAATTTTTTCCATCTTTTTGCCTTTTGCCAGCTCATCTACCAATTTGTCGAGGTATCGAATTTGACGGGTTAATGGGTTATCAATCTCTTCAATTCTGTAACCACAAATGATACCGGTTATGCAATTTGCGTTTGGGTTTAGTAATGCCTTCCGAAAAAATTCCTTAAAAGTTACGTTTTGGTCAATGAGTTCATTTATTTTATTATCGTCATAACCTGTGAGCCACTCAATCACTTGGTTTAATTCTTTTATTGTCCTGCCTTTTCGTTCTATTTTTGTAACATAGAGAGGATAAACTGAGGCAAAAGTCATATTTGCTATTCTTTCGTTATGTTCGGGTGTTGTTTGCATACTATTTAAACCTTTCTAATTTCCCTTTCCGTTTAATTAAATTTTTATAATCCCATATAATTTCTCTTGATTTTTTAAGCCAACGAATTAATTCATCAGTGTTTACTTCTGTCAATTTATTATAAAAAATTGAAACATCTTTAAAATTCGGACCTTTAATGTTTAAGTTTTCTTCGTCAAAGTCCGCACCGCTCCAAAACATAAGTCTAATGCCTTTTTTCTGTCTACTGTATCCCACTATTGGGTTACTTTGCAAAAACCAAACTGGATGAGCATGCCAAATTTTACTTTCTGCTTCGGTCAATTCGTTGTCGATTGTCTTAGTCAGTAATTCGCATATTTCTTTGTCTGTATCAGATTGTTGGTCGATATATAGTTTAATATCTATATTCATTTAGTAACGTTTGTGTAAACTATTAAGTGTTTTATTTATACAATGCCAAATGTAATAATAAAAGCTAGTGAACTTAAAATATTAATATAAAATTTTCACAGTCTAATAATAAGTAAAAGAGCCGTTATTTGAGAATAAAAAGGGCTTATATTGCTGGATTAATTAAATAGATAGTAAAAATAAGAGCGGAAATCAAATTTGATGTATGTTCAATAAATGCTTAACAATGTGCAGCAATATTGTATCATAAAAAAAAATCATAAAGTTCGAAACCCAATTATTTTTTTATATCTTTGCCGAGTGAGAAAAGACGTTCATTTAGGTGTAAATTATACTGAAAAAGCGTGGAGATAGGGGCGGTTTTTGAAGTTAAGTGTATTTTATATTGTTAAAATATAAGTGATTAAGTGTGTAGCTCTAAACATTACTTTTCGCTGAAGTTTTTTATTTGAATTATTGTAATTCTTTAAAAGGAGAGATGGCAGAGCGGTCGAATGCGGCGGTCTCGAAAACCGTTGTTCGCGCAAGCGAACCGGGGGTTCGAATCCCCCTCTCTCCGCCACCAAACAAAATCCTCGCGAAAGCGAGGATTTTTCATTTTCAGAAAGTGTCAAAAGCTTGCTTTTGTAAACTTTCTGAAAATGAAAAATTAAATGCAAAGCATTATTTTTTGTTTGTTGAAGCCACCCCCTTTGGGATCACGTTCGAGCGAAGCGAAGGACGTAATCCCTGATTTTTT
>CAZFPO010000045.1:0-276 GCA_964521105.1 uncultured Lentimicrobiaceae bacterium
AGATATATGTTGTCGATTTGAAATGCTGAAATACACACTTTTTTAAACACTACCTTGAAAAGCTGAAATACACACTTTTTTAAACACTACCCTTTTTAAATTTCAGGTGCATAGCACCGTCATATCTGTAAAAAAACATAAAACATAACTAAGGTGCAGAGCACCGCACTATGGAACAAATCATCAGAGTCCCATTATGGTAACTCTGATGGATAAAACAAAATCAGCGATAGAACCGCTGAAACAAAAAAAACATCAAAATACCGATTTTGTCAT
>CAZFPO010000045.1:376-13288 GCA_964521105.1 uncultured Lentimicrobiaceae bacterium
CGACACCTTCGGTGACGGATTTTTAGCTTTAACAGATTACTATGCTGGAGACTCTTTGAGGAAAACATTAGGTGCAGAGCACCGCACTATGAAAAAATAATCTGAATCACATTATATAGACTTTGATGGATAAATCCATAATCAGCGATAGAACCGCTGAAACAAAAAAAACATCAAAATACCGATTTTGTCATAAAATTTGCAACAACAAAGCAAATTTTCCGCTAAAATCACCTAAATTATTACAAATCAAAGGCTACAAATATTCGACACCTTCGGTGACGGATTTTTAGCTTTAACAGATTACTATGCTGGAGACTCTGATAAGGAGAAAAGATAAAAAAAGTCAAAAAAGCTCCGTAGGAGCGACATTATGGTAAATCAAACTATAAAAAATACCAAAAAGCTCCATAGGAGCGACATTATACGTCTTGGCTCGCTCGCCCCCCGAAAAACCAGCTCAGCCCGACGTCCAACAAAATTATAAGAGTCCCAAAATGGATACTTTGATGGATAAACCCCGAATCAGCGACAGAACCGCTTAACCGGTTAAATCAAACTAAAAAGCAACCTATTTATCCAAATCTTCTAATGAAACATCCATTACAGGCACTGTCCAATAATCTTTATAATCAAAATGCCACCATTCGGAATTTAAAACTTTAAAACCATATTTCGACATTTTACTAATTAGATAATCTCGGTTTTTTCTTGCTTCATTTGATATTCCATTAAACAACGGAGAAGATTCACGTTTACACTCATCAAATTTTGTAGGCATTTCAACTGTTTCTCCATTAATTTTCTCAAAAGAGACATCAACAGCCATACCCCTATTGTGCCGAGAACCTTTTTCGGGAGGTGCAGCGTATCGTGCATCTTTTACGATATTCCACATTAATACTGTAACTGAATACGGGCGATATGCATCCCAAATGATTAATCGACAACCTTCGGACATCATTTCTTCGTGCACTTTTTGAAGTGCTTCACAGGCTTTTACATTTAAAAACGCTACATCTCGTGAATAAACAGGTTTGTGAAAAAAATTATCCGATTGAGCATATTTTAAATCTACAGAAGCATTTTTAATATAGTCCGTTATTTTCACTAATCTTTTTTCCGGATATTTTGTTATCAATGATACATATTCTTCGTAGTTTCGTATCATTCCTTTTGGAAATGTGGACTGAAAATTTGAATTTTGGTTTATAATTGGCAAATTTACAAATGTCCAATTTTCATTATTTGTAAAATCAACATTCTTATTTAAAACATTATTCAATAATAAAAAGGGTAAAAACAATACCAAATATTTTTTAGTCATTTATGGTAAATCTATTGGTTTTGAAAAAGCAGGGTTTGTAATAAAATCATCATCGGTTAATGTCAACAAAAAGCTTTTTAAATCAGTTTTTTGTGATGGAGTTAAATGAGCTCCGCCCTGCCCCACTTTGTGCATTAACGAACTTACATAAGGCGACATCACCAAACCATCGCTATAAAAATCAATCACCTCATCTAAGGTTTTAAAACGACCATCGTGCATATAAGGAGCTGTTAGTTCAATATTTCTGAGTGTTGGGGCTTTATACGAACCTTTATCGCCAGTATTATTTGTAAATGCAAATCTATCACGGTTATCGTTAAAAACACTATCTTTCGCATTATTATAAAATTTATTAGTAGTAAACAATGGGTTTCCACCTCCACCGTGACAATGAAAACAATCGGCTCCTTCTTCGGTAGTAAATAAAATGTAACCCCTTAGTTCCGAATCTGTTAATTGAACTTCACCACGCAAATATTTATCAAATTTTGAATTAAAGCTTACTAATGTTCGAACAAATTGAGCAATTGCTTTACAAATGCGTTCAATTGTAACTTCTGATGTTCCAAAAGCAGCTTCAAACATTGGTGGATAAATTGGAATATTGGATATAGCATTTACAGCTCTATAAACAGTACTATTTAACTCGTGCGGGGCGATTATTCCCATTTCAACAATATTTTCTAAAGTTCTTCTTTTAACATTTGGATTTTGCTTACATATTGAGCCATTCCAAAAATACCCTTCGGAATTAAACACTATATTAATTAATGGCATCATAAAATGAGGCGTTTCAATCCCTGAAACCCCAAAAGTCTTTCCTCCAATATACTTTGGATGATCAATTCCACATTCAAACGCATTACCTTGTATATGACAATTTCCGCAACTCATCAACGAATCGGGATTTGAACCTAAATAACCTCTAAGTCTTCCATCATAAAACAAATATCTTCCAAGTTTCACCCCTTCAATCGTAATTTGATTGTCATCGGGTATATTTAAGTGAGTTGGAAAATAATAGGGCAAATTAAATTTGTAAGGAGTTGTTTTAAAAATACTTTCAGGTATAACATCTTCTTTCACGCACGATACAACAATAAGCGTCCCTGTAACAAAAATTACAAAACCCAAAAATATCGATAAAGTACTTTTTGTATATTTCATCTTAAACATTAGCAATTAAAAACTATCACAAAAATTAGTAACTTTGTCATGAAACAAAGTTAACTAAAATTAAAACATTATCTAATTTATGAGTTTTAAAAGAATTCTTTTAATTTTCTTTTTTATTTGTAGTGCTAAGTTTGTATTTTCACAAAATAAGGAAATTGAATACACTATCTCTTTGTACGACAGCTTATATTATCGGTTGGTTGACGTCAGATATCGACCATTAGATTCGATGAATAACAATCGGACCAATATATTTGGCGATGGAATGTCGTACGTTTTAGTTGCCGATTTAATGATGTTTGAAAACACTCACGAAATTAAATACCTAAATCGTTTTTTGATAAATTCAACAGGAATGATGCTTTATAGGCGTGACTATGTAAACTCTAACGATGAACCACGTTGGGGCAAAGACCCTTCGATGTATCACGACGGATTAATCATGTGGGCATATTCATACTTTGTATACCGTGTAAACACCTTAAATTCTTTATTTTCATCATTTCAAGTGAGCGACTCATTAAAAACTTCAATTTCTAAACTCGACACTAATTTACATTCCATAAAGGACATTTCGGATAAATTTGAAAAAGAAATTACAAAAACTTTAGAATTTTATGATAGGTATTGGTTTGGGAGCAAAGTTGGGTTTAAAACATCACAAAGTAAAAAAGCTCGACCAGCTCATTTAAATTTTCAATCGGCATTTGGTGCCACTTACTATTATCTGGGGACAGTTAGTAAAAATCAAAAGTACATTCAACGAGCCCATCAATTAGCAGTCTTATACCGAAGTATTGTAAAAGACAAACCTAAATGTGCGGGAGGTACACCAATTCCACCTTTTTCTAAACGCAATGTAATTGAAATTACCACAGATAGTTGTATGATATGGCGTCATTGGGGCTGGCGTCCTTCGCAATGCAAAAACGATTTTAATGCTATGGATTATGATGATATTAGCCACGGAATTCAGGCATTTATTTTTCCGATGACAATACTAAATAAACTAAAAAGCGAGGATAAATATTATTTTACAGACAGCGACATGAAATTCATGCACAACACATTTACAAAGCGCATTTTTGCTGGGTACGTTGATAATTGTCCTGCATTTAATCCAGCTCTTGATGGTGATACAACCATAATGTTTGAGCCAAAATTATCGGGATTTAATAAACTCCGAGTTCGCTGTATTGCTTATTCTTTTTTAATACCATGGGACGGAAAAATTGGCACATCAGCCAATTTAAAAATAGAAACAATAATTCACGATTTTTTGCAAAGTAATTGTTTTCAATCCTCCAGAAATTCAATCTCGGGCATGGATTTATTTGGACTAGCAACGTATATTCGTGAAATTAAAAAACTAAATCAAAATTAAAATCCATATAAAATGAAATATCAAGTTGGCGATAAAGTTAAATTTTTAAACGACGTAGGTGGTGGTGTAATAACAAAAATAATCAGTCCAACAATGGTTAATGTAGCAATCGAAGAGGGCTTTGAATATCCTGTTAGCACATCAGAAATAATTCCTGCAGTACAAACAGAACAAGGTTCAAAAGTTTTTAATCAAGATTTTAAGATTTCAAGTTCTCAAAAGATACAAATCAATGATTTTGAAGCTGATACGGAAGAAGAAAATTTTGAACGAGAATCACCATTACAAAAATTCACATCATTAAATGTAACAAAAAATGGAATCTACATTGCCTTTGTACCACAAGATCAGGTTTGGTTACTCAAAGACAATATTGACGTGTATCTAGTAAATAAGTCGCACTATGATGTTCTTTATAGTCTGTTTTTAAAAGAAGACAAGGAATACGTTGGCACTGATTACGGCTCAATTTCGCCTTATAGCAAATATCATATTGCAACTATTACCCGAGAAGAAATTAACAAATGGAATGAAGGATTAGTACAAATTTTATTTCATAGCGAAAAGGCGTTTAATCCCATAGCTCCTTTAAACACATCATTTCATGTAAAATCATCTCGTTTTGTATCGAAAGATAGTTTTATAACTAGTTCAATAATACAAGAAAAGTCAATTTTATATTTACTTGGAGAAACAAACGAGGAAAAAAAATCATCTCTTAATATTGAAGAAATTAAAAAAATTGATTTTCAGCCCGAAATAAAGACAGCAACTAAAGCTAAGCATGGCAGTATTTTAGATAATTTTTTAAAAAATAATGATACTGCAGAAATAGATTTACACATCGAAAGCATCATCGAAAATTCAACACTTCATTATGAAAATCCAGAAAACTTAGACCCAATTCAAATATTACAAATACAGCTTTCACACTTTGAGCGATGTTTAGATGAAGCCATCAAATTAAAACTTCGAAGCATTATTTTTATTCATGGTGTTGGTGTTGGAAAACTTAAAACCGAACTAAAAAAAATCCTCAACAATTATCCCGATGTTCATTTTATGGATGCATCAATGCAAAAATTTGGAGCTGGTGCTATTGAAGTGCTGATTAAGTAATACATTTTTGATTTGAAAATTAATCAATTTGAAAATTTGATGATGTGTTGATTTAATATGATTTATTTTGAAGATGAGTAACTTAGTAAATGTGTTACAATGTGAGTGAATGAGTGATGATTTGAAATTGATATGCTTTACTCATCAAACCGAAACGGAGGTTGAGCCCGCCTCTGCGGATAAAGCTTTAGAAACTGCAGTTGGGATTTGATAATTTATTGTAGAATTATTTCACAAACTTAGACTTATTTTAAAATTGATGTAACGAAAAAAACCGTACTTTTGCTGAGTAACGCGTAAGGGTTTGTCGCTGCTTTCGGGCGGAGGAAAGTCCGGACATCACAGAGCATCATGCTTCCTAACGGGAAGGCGTTTTGAACGGAGGACAAAACGACAGCAAGTGCCACAGAAAATAACCGTTCCGATTTATCGGAATAAGGGTGAAAACGGGAGGTAAGAGCTCACGAGTTGTGTAGGCAACTACACAATTGGGTAAACCTCATGAGATGAAAGACCAAATAAACCAAGGCTTGAGGGTTGCTCGCCCAATCTTGGAGGGTAGGTCGATAGAAGTAAATGGCGACATTTACTCCAGATAAATGGCAAACATCCACTACAGTGGAAACAGAATCCGGCTTATACTTTCGCGTTACAACATCCTCCTTTTTTTCTATCTTTTAGCCATCTATAATATATTTAAACAAAATGTTATCAAACAACGGCTGTTAATAAATCATTATTGATGCAACTTACCAATACTTTAAATTAAAGTAATTTCGTTTGGTACAAAAAACTGTTACATTATGTTTAAAAAAATGAAAAATATTAGCCTCTCTCTAATAATTCTTTTTCTAACCTTTGAGGCATTTTCACAAAAAACCTATTTCTATTTTGAGCCCGAAAGTTCATATCGTGATGGTATAGAATTAATGCAAAAAGAAAAATATGGGGCAGCTCAAAAAAAATTCAATACTGTTTTTTCTGCTAAAATCGACCACCGTAATCCAATTTATGTGCAATCGAAATTTTACTACGCAGTTTGTGCGTACAACTTAACCCATAAAAACACCGAAAGTTTATTTTTAGAATTCATCGAAATTTATCATCAAGAAAGTTTAAGCAATTTAGCACATTTTTACCTAGCCCGATGGTACTTCGATAAAAAAAATTACATAAAATGTTTAAAAGAACTTGAAAAAGTCGATTCATACGAACTTACAACTTCTGATCAAATTGAATTTAAATACCGAAAAGCATATTGTCATTTTTCAAACAACGAAATGGCAGAAGCAAAAAAAATATTTTTCGAAGTAAAAAAAATTGAAAGCAAATTTAAATCGCAAGCTACTTATTATTATGCTCATATTGCTTACACCGAAGGCTTATTAGAAACAGCCTTAGTGGACTTTTTATCGCTTAAAAACGACGAATATTACAGTTCAATTGTCCCCTATTACATTATTCAAATATACTATTTACAACAAAATTTTGACCAAATTTTCGCCTTAGCTCCCGAACTCTTTGAAAAATCTTCCGAGAAAAGAAAACCTGAAATTAAACGAATTTTAGGCGAAGCATATTATAACGAAAACAAATATAAAGAAGCTATTCCTCATTTAAACTATTATTTAGAAGCTAAAGATATAAAACCCAGTCGTTCTGACAATTACATCATGGGGTTTTGTCAATATCAAACCGGAAATTATACCAAAGCCCTCGACTATTTAAAAAATGTAATCGAGCAATCCGATTCACTTTCTCAAAACGCTTATTTTATTATTGGTGATTGCTATTTAAAAACGAACCAAAAACAATATGCTTCAAACGCATTTTACGAAGCATACAAAACCAATATCGACCAAGATATTACCGAAGAAGCACTCTTTAATTATGCTAAACTCCAATACGAATTTTCTACTAATCCATTTCAAAGTGCTATTTCATCTTTTGAAGAATACGTTAATACATTTCCAAATTCGCAACGAATTGACGAAGTAAATGAATATTTACTCACTATATATCAAACTACAAAAAACTACAAAGAAGCTATCAATTCGTTGGAAAAAATAAAAAATAAAAATCACAAGCTATTAAAAGCATATCAGCAAATTGCTCACTTCAGAGCCATTGAACTGTTTAATAATTCAGATTTTGAAAACTCAATTAAATATTTCGACAAATCGTTAAAAAATGATTTCGACAGTAAAATAAATGCTTATAATCATTACTGGAAAGGAGAAGCATTTTATCAAATGTTAAAATACAACGAAGCAATTGAAAGTTATAATAAATTTTTGTTGGCAAAGGGAGCTTTCGACACCCCAGAATATGCAAAATCATACTATTCAATAGGATACTGTTGGTTTAAACAGAAAAATTTTGCTAATGCCTTAATTGCCTTTCGTAAATTTTTAAACGATACTAAAAATATTCAATCTAAAGAAATAATTAGCGATGCCTATAACCGTACAGGCGATTGCTATTTTATCACCAAAGAATTTGGACAATCCATTCAAATGTACGATAAAACTATTGAAATAAATACGCTTGATGTTGATTATGCCTTATATCAAAAATCAATTGCATTAGGTGCTATTGGTAAAATGCAAGAAAAGAAAACAGCATTACTTCAACTTCTCAATAATTATCCAAAATCGAATTGGATTGATGAATCGCAATACGAACTGGGGAACACATACGTGGCTTTAAATGAGCTAGATAAGGCAATTATTGAATATTCAAAAATGATTGAAAAATTCCCAAATAGCAAAAACATCCGTTCAGCAAAATTAAAACAAGGTTTAGCATATTACAATATGTCTGAAGACGAAAAAGCACTAACATTATTGAAAAAAGTGGTTGAAGAATATCCTGGCACACAAGAATCGAAAGATGCGTTGAAAAATATTCGCAATATTTATGTCGACAATAATAATGTTGATGAATTTTTTAATTATGTAAAACAAATACCTTCTGCAACAGTCTCCTCATCTGAGCAAGATTCACTGACTTTTAAAGTGGTTGAAAACAGATTTTTAGATAATGACTGTGAAAAAGCAAAAAAAGGAGCCATTGATTACATTGAAAAATTTCCACAAGGCTATTTTATCTTAAAAGCATACTATTACAAAGCCGAATGTGAATATAAATCGGGCAATATAGTTGCTACACTCGAAAGCTATGAGACATTATTACAAAAGTTTCCAAAATCAAATTACGAAGAGCGTGCTTTATTAATTTCAGCGGATATATTGTATCAACAAAAAAACTACCAAAAAGCAGCGGAATATTATAGTCGCTTGCAACCTATCGCTAGCAATCAAACTATATTAACAGGCGCAATTACTGGAAAAATGCGTTCATATTTTATTATACAAAATTATACCGAAGCAATTAATGCTGCTCAAGATTTATTAAAACGCGACAAACTATCCGAAAGTATTATCGAAGAATGTAGGCTAACTATTATTCGGTCGGCAATGCAAACCCAACAATACAATTTAGCAAAAAATGAAAGTCAATTGTTATTAAAAAGTAAAAACGAAGCATCAGCCGAAGCTTATTACGTCATTTCCGAAATTGAATTTAAACAAGGAAACTTCGATGCTTCCGAAAAACGAATTTTTGATTTATTAAGCTCTGGCTCACCCTACGAATATTGGCTTGCGAAATCCTACATTCTTTTAGGTGATATTTACGTTGAAAAAGGTAACTTATTTCAAGCTAAACACACCTATAAAAGTATTATGGACAACTACGAAGGTGAAGATTTGAAAAAAATTGCTACCGATAAATTTCAAAATGTTGTTACTATTGAAAACGACCAAAAAAACAACAACAAATCAGGTTTCGATACTAAAGAAGAATAATCAATCCATAATTTTTGAAATATAAAATCATGAAAAAAAAACATATAAAAATGAAAATTAAACATTTGTCAGTAATTCTATTAGCATTTGTTTTCCCAACTTCGGTTTTAGCTCAAATCGACACTACAACTCGCTATAACGAAAGTGTAATTGTAGTTTCGGGTTTTGACCCAGTTATTTCGGACGCATTTAAAATTAACGATAAACCTATAATTAAAGACACCATTGTTCCAGCTCCCAAATTTGAATATTCAATCTCTCCGTATAAAGCAAGCACTACATACAGTCCAATGACAATAAACCCAGCTAAGGTTACCGGTGAACCATTAACTAAATTATATCGCAACTTAATAAAAGCTGGTTTTGGAAACTACACTACACCATACTTGGAAGTATTTCTAAATAACACTCGTTCTTCAAAATATGCTTTGGGGGCTCACTATAAGCATCTTTCTTCGTTTGGGAAAATTAAAGATTATGCTTATAGCGGTTATAACGACAATGAAGCAAGTTTATTTAGCAAATGCTTTTTCAATAAAGTTACCATTGAATCAAACCTGGATTACTCACGTAATATGGTTCATTATTATGGATTTAAGCCTGCCGAAAATCCAACTTTCACATATTCAAACGATGATTTAAAACATATTTTAAATTATTATGGATTCTCAACTTTAATCTCAACAAATAACACCCGTCCAATGGCTTGGCAACAAAACTATCTATTTAAAGCTCATTTTTTTAACGATAATTATAAAGTAAACGAAATAATGGGAGGTTTTGAAGGTAATATTTCTAAAAAAATCAAACTCTTTAAATTTACCGAAAATCAAAATCTAAACATTGACTTTTCCACCGATTACTTTAATAACAAAATGGATACACTGGGTGTTGTCGACAACTCATTAATAAAACTATCACCCTCACTATCAACTTTTTTCAAAGAATATTATTTATCTGTTGGTTTTAAAGCAGTTGTTCGTAATCGAACGGCTAACACCTCCGATTTTCTATTCTTTCCAACGCTCGAAGCTCGTTTAGTATTAGTACCCAAAATTATTTCAATTTTTGCTGGTTTAGATGGCGATATTAACAGATATAGCTTACATGATATCACAAATTCAAACCCATTTGTTACTCCTTTCATTAACCTAACTTATGAACACGAAAAAAATAAAATTTACGGAGGAATTCAAAGTAGTTTTAGTAAACAATTAGATTTAAAAATCGATATGAACACTTCGCAAGTTGATGGTATGTTGTTTTTTATAAATGATACTTCTTCTGCCATAATGAACCAATTTACTGCTGTTGATGACCAACTTACAAAATTTAATGTAAATGCATACATTACGTTTATGAAAGAAGAAAAGTTATCCGTAATTCTTCGAACTTCATATTTTCAATATTCAACCAAAAATGAAAGCAATCCATGGCATATTCCTTCAATGATTTATTCGCTCACTTCAAACTATAACTTAAATAATAAACTGATATTCCGAATTGATGGATTGGTTTCTACAGGAAGTATTGCCCGCACGCGGGATATTAATGGCAACATGATTAATCAATCTCTAAAAACAACTGTTGACTTTAATTTAGGATTCGAATATAGGTATTCAAAACTATTATCTGGATTCGTAAATATTAATAACATTTCAGCCTTCCGTAACTACTATTTTTATCAATATCCAACTCAACGTATTAATTTTATACTTGGAGTTAGTTATTCATTTGGTGGGGATACGGCTAAAAAGAAAAAGTAAAATATTGCGTGGGAAAACAACAACAAAAGGCAGGCGATTTATTCAACTGCCTTTTACTTTACTATCAATCCATTCTTAGAAAATAACTAATTTATAACAAAAATTAAGTACTTAGATTAAACTTTTTTTTGTATCTTTGTAGATGAATAAACAAATCGTAACTTATTAAAAATGACAGACTTAGAAAACAACATTCCTGCTTCGACTTATACAGCCGATAACATTCAAGTATTAGAAGGATTAGAAGCCGTTAGATTACGCCCTGCTATGTATATTGGCGATATAGGTTTTAGAGGATTACACCATTTAGTATATGAAGTTGTTGATAATTCAATTGACGAAGCCTTAGCAGGATACTGTAACCAAATTGACGTTCGTATTCACGAGGACAATTCAATTTCAGTTTTAGATAACGGACGAGGAATTCCTACCGATTTGCACGAAAAAGAAAATCGCTCTGCTTTAGAAGTAGTAATGACTGTGTTACATGCAGGAGGAAAATTCGACAAAGGTTCATATAAAGTATCTGGAGGATTACATGGCGTAGGTGTTTCTTGTGTTAATGGATTATCTAGCTTATTAGAAGTTAATGTGTATCGTGAAGGAAAGCAATTTCGTCAAGAGTATCGCAAAGGAATACCTCAATACGATGTTAAAGTTGTTGGAGAATCAAATATTTCAGGAACTCATGTCCATTTTCTTCCCGATGATACCATTTTTCAAGTGTCGGAATACAATTTTGAAACCTTAGCCACTCGTTTGCGTGAACTTTCATTTTTAAATAGAGGCATCAAACTGTCGCTCACCGACGAACGTGAAAAAAATGAAAATGGCGAATATGAAACCGTTCAATACTTTTCCGAAAAAGGTTTGGTCGATTTTATCGAATACCTTGATGGAACTCGCGAAAAATTAATGCCCGACCCAATTTATATTGAAGGAGAACGTAACAGTGTTCCCTTAGAGTTAGTAATGCAATATAATACTTCATTTTCCGAAAATGTTCACTCATACGTTAACAATATTAATACTCATGAAGGTGGGACACATTTATCGGGTTTTCGCCGCGGTCTTACTCGTACGTTAAAATCATACGCCGAAAAATCGGGAATGCTTAAAAATTTAAAATTTGATATAAATGGCGATGACTTCCGTGAAGGATTAACCGCAATTATTTCGGTAAAGGTTCAAGAGCCTCAATTTGAAGGACAAACCAAAACTAAACTTGGAAATAATGAAGTTATGGGGGTGGTTGACCAATTAACAGGCGAAATGCTGGGTAATTACCTCGAAGAAAATCCTAAAGAAGCTCGTATCATTGTAAATAAAGTAATACTTGCAGCCACAGCTCGTCACGCAGCCCGCAAAGCTCGTGAAATGGTACAACGAAAAAACGTACTTGGCTCAAATAGCTTACCCGGAAAACTCTCCGATTGTAGCGAAAAAAATCCCGAATTATGCGAAATTTACTTAGTCGAAGGTGATTCGGCAGGTGGTACGGCTAAACAAGGTCGCGACCGTAAATTTCAAGCTATTTTACCTCTTCGCGGAAAAATTTTGAACGTTGAAAAAGCAATGCCTCACCGAATTTTTGAAAGCGAAGAAATTAAAAATATGTTCACCGCTTTAGGTGTACAAATTGGAACCGAAGAAGATAGTAAGGCGTTAAATCTTGCTAAACTTCGCTACCATAAAGTTATTATTATGACCGATGCGGATGTTGATGGTAGCCACATTGCCACCTTAATATTAACATTCTTCTTTAGATATATGCGTGAATTAATAGAAAGTGGTTACGTTTATATAGCCACTCCTCCACTCTATCTTCTCCGTAAAGGAAAAGACGAACGTTACGCTTGGGACGAAGAACAACGAGTTCAATTCATATCTGATATGTCGAAAAATGGTAAAGAAAGTTCTGTGCATGTGCAACGTTATAAAGGTCTTGGTGAAATGAACGCAGAACAATTATGGTCTACCACCATGAATCCCGAATTTAGAACCTTACGCCAAGTTACCATTGAAAATGCTACCGAAGCCGACCGCGTTTTTTCCATGTTAATGGGCGACGAAGTTCCTCCTCGACGAGAATTTATCGAAAAAAATGCTAAATACGCCAATATCGATATCTAAAAATATAAACGAATAAGACAAAACAGGTTTTATTACTACTTTTTTTAAATAGTATAGAATACTGTTATGTCTCTCTTACAAAAAATATAAACGAATAAGACAAAACAGGTTTTATTACTACTTTTTTTAAATAGT
>CAZFPO010000045.1:13388-20440 GCA_964521105.1 uncultured Lentimicrobiaceae bacterium
ATAGAATACTGTTATGTCTCTCTTACAAAAAATATAAACGAATAAGACATAACAGGTTTTATTACTACTTTTTTTAAATAGTATAGAAACCTTTTATGTCTTTGTATTAATTTGGATTAAATAGGGCTGTGATTGGATTTTTTAAATAATTCAATCGGAAAGTAAAATAAAATTTTGAATGTACAGAATATAGCTTGAGCAAATCCATTGATTTCACAGATGGATGTTCAAGCTTATCTCTATTTCTTAATTTGAAAGCAATGCTTTTTTGAATGTTTCTAGTTTTATTTGCCGAAAATCCGTTTCTATCTAAAATTGCAAGAAGAGGCATTACATTTTCATAATGTGGCGAACTTAACAACCAATTACAACTTTCAATAATTAAATCATAATCAGGTGATTGGTAAAAAAAGGAGCTAATTGTTTTTTTATAAACGCTTGTTTCGCTCATTTTATAACTTTTATAAACCGAATCGGCTACAAAATAAATGGTCATAGCCTTATTTACATTCTTTAATCTAAACTCTATATCACAATTTTGAATTAACGATTCATACATCGCTGCAGGTCTAACTGTCTCAAATTCTGAGGTATAGCTTTTGGGATTATCGATACATCTTGAAAAAGTATTTTGAATAATTAATATTGAATCTAATGCAAAAAGAGCATTACCAAAGGATTGAGAAGATTTGCTTCGGGAATAAATGTTTTCGAGGTGATTAATTCGAGAATTTGCAAAATCACACTCTTGAAACTCAAATTTTCTTTTTGTAGAATTAAAAAGCTCCATTAACTCCACATTATTTTCAAGTTTCGATTTAACTATTAATTGCTCAACTTCATCAATAATTTGCTTCGACTCTACTAATTCGTTTCGCCAAATCATCATACTTACTTTATTGAGTTTTTCAAAAGCTATAGGCTTACTAATAGCCAACAATAAGGAATCGAGCAACGAATCAGCTGATAATTTATAAGTTGTTTCAATATTTTTTGCATCTTGTAACAAAGTTAATGAAGCAGAAAATAATCCCTGACTATAAAATTTATTTCCTAAAACAACTTTCTCATCAAACTCTAATTTTCGAATATTAAAAAATACAGAATATCCCACAATTGTATCACTAATCCACTCAGGATGTTGATGATAATAATTTATTGCTTCACGATATTTTGTATCGGCTAAAAAAACATTTCTACTGTTTACGGCTGTTTGCGATTCGGATAAAGCCACGTTAAATGCTCCATTATAAGCTCTTTTCAGATTATCATCAAGATATTTAAGTGAGAAATTGCTTCTAAAAGTTTTCCCTAAACTATCGGCACTTTGAATTTGTTTAATTGCAACTTCATAATTTCCTTTCTCGATATTTTTTGTAGCATTATTTACATATTTTGAAACAATTTTATCAACAACTGTCTGTATTTCATTGTCATCGGGTATCTCCTTTTGATTTGCCACTTGATATTTTTTTGCTTCACGGGCATAATTTTCGGCAATTTCGAGTAAATCACGCTGTAGTGCCTTGTTTATGACATTAAAATAAGAACGTAAAATTCCATACTTCGACTTTACTATACCTTGATAAAATTCATTTGTACAAATTGGTTCTCTGATGCTATCACAAAAAATATAAGCCATAGAATAGGCTTCAATTGCTCTATGAAACTCTTCGTCTTTGAGCAATAAATTTCCCTTGGTAATAATTGAATTATATACTTCTGTGGCTATTTTTTTACATTCAATGTATGTTTTTCCATGAGGCCATGTTTTTGAAAATATAATTTTTATCAACTCCGATGCTTCAACTATTCTGTTTTCATCTAACATAATACGTGCTAATTCGGATAATGCTTGCACACTCAATGGATTGTACTCCAATGCTTTATTATAATTATAAATGGCTCCCAAGCGATTTACTTTTTTCATTTCTTCTCTTGCCCGTTCAATAAATCTATAATCAATCCAATGCAGATATTCTGTTAATAAAATCCTTTTTTGAGATACCTTGATATTTATTTCAATAATTTTATTTTTCAAAAAATTATGCTTTTCATTATTTGCCTCAAGTATTGTTATAATATTTTTATTATTAAAACTTTCTATCGATTTTTCAACTTCATCTAAAATAAAATCATTAATTGGTAACATTTCAATTTCCTCAAATCGTATTGAATTAACGATGCTGTCCCACGAATTAATTAAAGAGTCGGATTGATAATACAAATCGATTAAATTCATTTTATTCGTAATCTCCTTTTCCCATTCCTTATTATATGACAAAGAAATTAAATTCGACGTTAAATCAACAACTAATACCGAATTTGAATCAATCCATGTAAACACATTATCAATGTTTTTATCAAGTTTTAATCGTGCATCATGATTAATGATTTGTTTAGTATTACCTTTATTTAAATTATACTGGAATTTTACACCGATTGGAAAAAACTCTGAACAAATACTGAAATTTCGATATTTCACATCGTCTGGACAACTTTTCTTAATTAGTTCAGAATACAAATAATATTTATTAAATGACTCTTTTGTAACTTTTAGTTTTAATTCTATGGTAAATGCCAAACTCAAGTCGTTAAGTTTATCCCAATTTTTAATTCTATTTACAACATTTTGCATATAAACATCATTGCTAATGTTATCGTTTACGATAAAAGGATAATTATATGTTTTTTCAAAAACTATCAACTGCTGAGAAAAAGCCCCACCTAATACGAAGAAAAAAAACAAAAATGAAGCAAAAAAATATTTTAAATGCCCCATTTTAAAATAATTTTACGGTGGATTGTACCCGGAACAAGACTCGAACTTGCACAACCATAGGGTTACTACACCCTGAATGTAGCGTGTCTACCAATTCCACCATCCGGGCATGATTTAATTACAAATAAATATTTTAATTGGTGCCCAGAACAAGATTCGAACTTGCACAACCGTTCGGTCACTACCCCCTCAAAGTAGCGTGTCTACCAATTCCACCATCTGGGCTTTTACGATGCAAATATACGTTGTTTTTTGAAATAATAAATATTCATTGATTATTTTCAATAATGAAGTAAAAAAAATAATTAAAAAATTTAATCCATTTGCACTGGTGGTATCTAACAACACTTCTCTCGATAAAAATTTGTAAGTTTGTAAAAAATCAAAAAAATGTCATTTTTAAGCACCAATAATTTTATTGACGAACTAAAATTCCGAAATGAAATTCATATAATTGAAGAATTTGTATCACCCAATTTGGAAGCAACCGAAATAAACGACCGCATTGTAAAATCGGGCGATGGAAAAGCTATTTTGTTAAAAAACAATGGAACAGAGTTTCCAATATTACTTAATGCGTATGGATCAAGCGAGCGAATAAATTTAATTTTAGGCACCCACGATTTAGATGATATTGGTAAACGAATAAAAAAACTATTAAATGAAGCTACTAAACCAAGTAAATCGATGTTTAATTTACTTTCAAAAATTCCATTATTAAAGGAAGTAGCTTCATGGATGCCAAGCAGAACAACACATAAAGCATTGTGCCAGCAAGAAGTAATGTATCAAGCCGATTTAAATAAAATTCCAATTTTAAAATGTTGGCCCCATGATGGTGGAAAGTTTATTACTCTTCCAATGGTTCACACTCTTAATCCCGAAACTGGTATTTCAAATGTTGGAATGTATCGAATTCAAATTATTGATTCAACCACTACTGCGGTTCATTGGCATTTACATAAAGATGGTGCGCGTCATTTTGAACTATACAAAAAAAGAGGTGAGCGAATGCCGGTTTCAATTGCTATTGGAGGTGATCCAATTTTTGCATACTGTGCATCGGCTCCACTTCCCGAAGGAATTGATGAATACATGCTGGCTGGCTTTTTACGTCAAGAAAAAGTTCAACTGGTAAAATGCTTGAGTAATGAATTATATGTACCTGCAAATGCCGATTTTGTTATTGAAGGGTATATCGATCCAAACGAAGATTTTATTTTAGAAGGTCCTTTTGGCGACCATACAGGATACTACTCATTAGCCGATTTTTATCCAAAATTTCATGTAACAATGATAACTCATCAGCGAGATGCGGTTTACCCTGCCACAATTGTTGGTGTTCCGCCACAAGAAGACCGCTGGATGGGTAAAGCAACCGAACGTATTTTTTTGGCTCCTATTCAAATGACGATTTGTCCCGATATTTTAGATATGAATTTACCATATCAAGCTGGATTCCATAACTTAGCAATAATCCAAATTTCAAACAGTTACCCCGAGCAAGCTTATTCTGTCATGAATGCCCTTTGGGGTGCGGGTCAAATGATGTTTAATAAAATTATGATTATTGTTTCTGATGATGTTAATCCACATGATGCAAAAAATGTTTTAAAAGCTCTTTCAAATATTGATATCGAAAACAATATTCTTTTTACTCGTGGTCCAGCTGATGTGCTAGATCACGCTGGCAGATCATTTGCAAAAAGTGGTAAAATTGGAATTGATGCTACAAATAAAAAAACAATCAATAAAAAACTTCAAATTGATAAAGGTGCAATTAGCAAAATAATTTCAAATAGTAATGTCAATTTTGATTATGCTAACGATAATTCTTCAATACTAATTATTGGCATAAACTCCAATCAAGATACTGATGTATTTGAAATTTCTAAACAATTACTTGAATTAGGCATTGTTAAAGATATAAATTTCATTTTATTTTTCGATAAAGAATTAGATATTAACAACTTCGACTTAGTTTTATGGCAATTATCTGGAAATATCGACCCCAGTTATGACTGTAAAATAATTAAAGTAAAAGAGCAAGCAATTTTATGCTTTGATGCAACATCAAAAAAGACGAGAAAAGATTTTAAACGTGATTGGCCCAACGTAATTGTTATGGATGATACAACCATTAAACTTGTTGATGAAAAATGGGACAGTTATAATTTAGGCAACTTTATAGCTTCTCCATCGCTCAAATTAAAACCTATGGTTAAAAATGATGGTGCGGTTGCTAATAGTAGCTATTAGCATATTTAAATCTTTTAATTTTTTGGGTTGGAGTTTTCTCAAATTCAGTTTTTATTGCAATCACATAAGAAATTTTTGAAGCATTTGAAACTCTTGAATTTACGTAATTAATTAAATCCGATTTTATAGTTTCAAGTTTTTCATCAAACTCATTTTTAAACTCTCCAACTTTTTGAGTGAAATTAGCCTTAATTTGTGCATAATTTGATTCAATATCCTCCATATTAAAATTTACTAATGCAACCAATCTCCCTTTTTTCTCAACAACTATCGATTCGGAAACAAATCGATGAGAATTTATTACACTTTCAATATCTTCAGGATAAATATTTTCACCATTTGAACCTATAATTACATTTTTAAGTCTACTTTTAATATAAAGCCTATTTTTTTTATCAAAAAATCCGACATCTCCAGTTTTAAACCAATTATCTTCGGTAAGAACTTGCTTCGTTAACTCAGGTTCTTTGAAATAGCCCATCATAATGTTATCACCTTTAGCCCATATTTCGCCTTCTCCGGTTTTTCTATCAGGATTATTAATTTTAAGAGTAACCCCACTTAGGGCTGGTCCGGTAGACTGTATATGTACCATTTGCGGGTTAACGCCAGCAATGAGAGGAGACGTTTCGGTTAAACCATAGCCAATTGCATACGGGAATAATTTTCCTTCAATAAGAAATCTCTCCACGTTATAATCTAGCTTTGCCCCACCTATTCCGAAAAACCTTAGATTTCCACCAAAAGTATTAAATAATGATTTAGCTGCCTTCTTATGCATTATTTTTCGCATAAAGGGAATTTTGTAAAACATTTTAAACATTGCATTCTTAGTAAGCTCAGGATAAATTTTACTTTTAAATATTTTTTCAATAATCAAAGGTACTGTAAGCATTAATGTAGGCTTTACTAAATTAATTGCTGGCAATAACACGGTTGCTGTGGGAGGTTTTTCTAAATAATAAGTTGAACAACCACTCATAATACAAGTTAATAAACCTAAACTACATTCGTAAGTGTGCGAAAGTGGCAAAACGGATAGATAAATATCCGAGCTAAATATAGGTTGTAACTTTGAAACCATTTTAATTTGTGAAACCAAATTATGATGTGTTAACATCACACCCTTTGATTTTCCAGTGGTTCCCGAAGTATATATAATAGCGGCTAAATCGCTTGGTAAAACGTTGTAATTTTGTGTATTTTCAGATAAATAGTTAACTTGATGAGACAATAATTTACCGTTATCTATGTCAATTATTACCAATTCTTTTGAAATAGCTTTTTCATTTTTTAATAACAAACGATTTTGAACAAAAATTGCTTTGGTTTCGGAATGAATTAAGATATTTGAAATTTCATGTTCCGAAAAATCTGTCATTAAAGGAACTACAACTGCACCAATATTTAATATTGCAAAATAGGAAATCCCCCATTCTGGCGAATTTGAAGATAAAATAGCAACTTTTTCACCTTGTTTAATGTTATTTTTCTTTAACAGCTCAGAATATTCTTCAACTTTAAAACCAAAGTCTGAGTACGTATAAGGCTTGTTGTTAACAAAAGCCAACGAATTATTATTAGAATATTTCTCAACACTGAAATGCAATAACTCTTGAAGCGTAGTAAATTGTTTTTCCATTCTCAAAAATAATCAACAAAATTAATTTATTTTTTCTTATAACATCAAAACTAATCCATTTAATTAAGCTTTGTAATCAATTACAACATTTTTTATAAAAAAACAGTATAATTATTCAAAAAAAAACTTTTTTTACTTTCAAATTTTTGTTATTTTTTGACGAATTGACAACGTTACTTCAAAATAAAACGTAAAATCTAAAGTTATTTAATTAACATCGAAACATTTAGAGTTTTAAAAATAAGCTAAAAATTAGTTAAAAATATTAAAAAAAAAACTTGTTTTGTATTAAACAATATAGTAAATTTGCTGTTAAAACATTGTTGTCCGATAAAAAAAATCAAAGAGAAGGAAGCATAAAACTTCCTT
>CAZFPO010000046.1:0-19982 GCA_964521105.1 uncultured Lentimicrobiaceae bacterium
TCACCCATTGTCGGTTTTGCCACTTATTTGTCATTCCCTTTCTTTAAAAACGGCTTATTTTTCCAACGCTCTCTGTTAAACCTACCCAAAGCAAAAAATCCGCCAGCCTCCAATGCTCTTAACATTCTGATAAATATCTTAAAAAAACAGCCCTATGGCTGTCACATTTTTTGCGACTCCCATTCTCTCCGTAATCCACCCACGATATAAGCACGTTTTTAGCCATTTCTTGCATGCCAAAAAGCAGCAAAGCTAAAACAATCCGCCAATGGGTATTTGCTGTTCATTCACTCAAACTCATTCATTCCGCTGATGCTTACATTACGCTACGCTACATTTCAGCAGTGCTACAATCATTTCGTTTTCGCTCATTTCACCCCAAATATTTTCTTGGTAATTTAATTTATCCCATTGTCGGGTTTGCAGCTTATTTGTCATGTCCACTCTAAAAAACGGCTTATTCACCCATCACACTCCATAAAGCCATCCCAAAGCAAAAAATCCGCCAGCCTCCCATGCTTTAAATATTCTGATAAATATCTTAAAAAAACAGCCCTATGGCTGTCATATTTTTTGCAACTTCCATTCTCTACGTTACCCACTCACGATATAAGCACGTTTTTAAGCCCGATAGGCATTCCAATAAGCAGCAAAGCATTTAGGCAAACCATTTAATCCGCCAATGGGTATTTGCAGTTCATTCACTCAAACTCATTCATTCCGCTGATGCTTACATTCCGCTTTGCTACATTTCAGCAGTGCTTCATTCATTACGTTTTCGCTCATTTCACCCCAAATAAATTATAGGTCATATCATTTCACCCATTGTCGGGTTTGCAGCTTATTTGTCATGTCCTCTCTAAAAAACGGCTTATTCTCCTCTCGCACATCGTAATGCCATCCCAAAGCAAAAAATCCGCCAGCCCCCATCAGACTTCTCATCACTAAAAGGTATTTTCTATTTGATTTTTTTGAAGTTTTAGTTTATTTAAGGGATATAAGGTAACATTAATAAAACCTTGCAGCAAATATATTTTTGGGGTTGCTCGTGCAAGGCTATATGAATTTTTCAAAATAAACTCAATCGCACAAGCCCACCTTTAAGTTTTTTTTGAAAAAGCCTTGCATTTCGCTAAGTTCCAAAAGAGGCTGCTTACAGGTTTTATTAATGATTTATTTTTTTTATGCGAAAAATCTCATTAACAATACTTTAACCTTTAAAATCAAGCCTATGAAATCAACATTTTTTCAAGATTGTAACTCCCTCCAGGAAGTCAAAAAACGCTTTAAAGAATTAGCGTTCAAACATCATCCCGACTGTGGCGGAGATACTGCCACCATGCAGCAAATAAATTCTGAATATGAAGCCATCCTGAAAAATCCTTTTTTCACAAATTCCGAATCTGGAACCACCGAACAGGACAAAGAAGAATTTTTGATCTATAAGGACATCATAAACGCCATCATTGCCCTTTCGGGCATCACCATTGAACTTATTGGAAATTGGGTATGGGTTAGCGGGAATACTTATCCGCATCGCTTAAAATTGAAGGAATCGGGTTTTTTCTTTGCTCCAAAAAAAACAATGTGGTACTATCGACCAGCCGAATACAAATCATCAAACTCAAAACCAAAATCAATCGACGACATCCGGTTAAAATATGGCAGTGATTTAATCAAACAAAGTCAATCTTTTAACGCTCTTGCGGGATAAACTTTTTTAATTACTGCAATTAAAAGCAATATGAATCATAAACGACATATTGCTTTATTTTTACGTGTTTATACATTGATTGTGAGATGTTTATAATTTATCTTTGTGCTTATTCACAAAAACACACAAAGCTATGTTTCAAAATTCAATCAATTTCGTTTTAGGTGCTGCTGCAACTGCTGGCACTGCATCTGGATTATCAGACATCAATCCCGATCAATTCGGTTCTATTGAAGACCTTATCAAGTATGTAATTAGTATTGTTGGTGGTATCCTTGCCACAATCATTATTAATCTTCTCAAGAAGAAATTTCCTGAATGGTTTGCCTCAAAAAGTAAAACTGAAAATCCAGAGTAAGTCCGTACCAAGTCCGTACCAAGACCGCTTGAAAATAATTTTTACCACCTATTATTCACTAAACCAAAACACACAAAATTATGGCAATTGTACAAAATCCTATCACAGGTAGAAGTCGGGGAAAATTCGCCACCGCAGTTTTTTCAAAACAATTTGGAAAAAACATTATGAGATCAAAACCTGAACAAGTTAAGAACCCAAAAACTCAGTTACAACGTGAACAACGCTCGAAGTTCTCCCTGATGGTTGAACTTTCTCGCATGTTCTTACCCTTCCTCAAAACCAGCTTCAAACAGGCTGCTGTTGGCATGTCACAGTTCAATATGTTCATGAAAACCAACATTCAAAATGTGATTTCTGGCACTTATCCCGATTATGAAATCGACTTTGCTCAACTTAAAGTTTCAAAAGGAACGCTAACAGGTTCGGAAACTGCTGCCGCTGTTGTAGTAGCTGGTCATAAAGTTAATCTTTCTTGGACTGACAACACTGGCGTTGGGGACGCCTTGGCTACCGACAAAGCAATGGCTTTGGTAATCAATTACGAACGTAAAGCAGTTGTGCAAGACATCACAACCAAAACAAGAACCGAAGGCTCACTTTCTTTAACTGTCCCAGCTGATTGGGCAGGGGACACTGTGTATGTGTATTTTGCATTTATCACACCATCAAAAGACAAAGTTTCTGACAGCTCATTCCTAGGAGAATTGGTTGTTTTAACCTAGTTCTTTCTCTCTTTTCTTTCTCTTTTTAAGGGAGCAGTTTTCTGGGTTTTCCCGTTTCTGCTCCTTTTTTTTAACCCATTTTTTTTAATCACTTAAATATTTTTATCATGGCACGTATAAATCAAGGTTTTTTAGGCAATGCATCCGGTAAATTGGGTAATGTTGTCTTTTCAAAATGGAGGGATCTGCAAACAGCTCGACAATATCAACCCGACATCACGGACGCTAACTCACCAGCTCAACAAAAACAACGAACTCGAATGATGGCGTTATTGCAGTTCCTCAAACCATTAAACAAAACATTTATTAAATTCTACAATTCTAATTGCTGCAAAGAATCAACCCCTTGGGCTAAAGCCATCAAGGACAACATGAAAGCAGTTGCCCCCGATGGATGCATCATCCCCGAAAACATCTCTTTTGGAAACCCAAAATTTCCACCTTTCGAAATATTAGAAACCACGTATGACCCTTTTATCGACTTACTTCGCATCAAATACAAGCCTGTTGACCTTTCAGGTAGAAACGACCCTTATCCGTACATTGATGTATCTGTTTTAGGGCGTTATAAATCCGACCCGAACAATCCAACATTTGATACCAGACACATTTTAAAAGGGTGCATTGACCTTACTTTTGAATGTTATTCATGGGATGGACAGTGCGAACACACATGGACTAATCATTATTCCGATGGTTGGTGCTGGTTTATTTATGTGGATAGCGATTGCATGGAAAACATCAAAGCATCCAATTGGAATGCATCTTCGCCCGCTTATTTTGAGCCTAAACCCTTAATTGATGGATTCAACAATGATTTTGTCGAGAACTTGGTTCCAGTGGATGCAATTTCGTGGAAGTACGAAAAACGGGAGGACATTTGGTATCTAATTTTTTCAATCGATTATTCAAAAACAAGCATCGAAAACCCAGAAGATTATACCTTAATTTATTGGGGATTAGGCTTTTTTAATGGTAAATATGAAAAATCGGATGCTATTGAATGGAATTTATCAGAATCGACTTTGGAAATTGAAATAGGCACTGAGGGCTTCAGTGGCAGTATGATTAGCCTTTATTCTGTTTTTACCAACGAAGGCGAACAGGTGAGTATGTACAATCGAATTTACATCAACAGTGGAACCGTTGGTATTGAACATAATTTGTATAATCAATTATTTGACAGCAATTATGCAACCCCAGTTTCGTATGTATTAGACGATAATCACAGCGGTTTCTGTGGCTCAATCGATGAACTGTTTGGCGAGTTCATCCAACTCTACAATCAAGGTATGATTTACGACCATTCCGAAAAACCTGCAAGAGAGCAATGTGCTTTAAAAGCCTATGCCTCTGGAAACGGCACAATCGATGTTGATTCTTACATTTACAAAGATAAGTTGGCATATTACTTTTACAAAGATGAAATCGCTTACATGACGGTTATTCCTATGGAAGGACATAAGTTTGATGTGTGGCTTGGCGTAGATGCTACCGATGTAGTAAGTGTATCCGAAAATACATATTCCATTGTCATGTCAAAAGCCAGAACGGTTTCCGCTTCATTTATAATTATTCCCTAATTTCTTTAACCACTAAAAAATATTATTATGGACCAAATAATTGATTAACTAAATTCAACAAATAAATGCAACTTTTTCAGAGGAGATAAAGATTAAATTTTTCAAGACAAAAGAGAAAGAAAAAAAATCTTTCTCTCTTTGTCCTGATGGATAAAGTTTAATTTTGCCCTCTCCTCTCTAAAAAAAAGTTGCAAATGAAACATTTAACCGTAGAACAAAGGTACACAATTTCTGTGATGATACAGCAAGGTTACAAACAAAAAGAAATTGCCAAAGCAATAGAAAAAGATAAATCCGTTATCAGCAGGGAAATAAAGCGTAATTGTGACAAGCGAAGCGGAGAATATCGTCATGATCTTGCTCAACGAAAGTGTGAACAAAGGCATCACAGTAAATCTAAAAAACTCCGATTTACCGAGCAAGTAAAAACATATGTTGACACCCTGCTTAAACAAGACTACAGCCCTGAGCAAATTTATGGAAGAGCCAAACTCGACAATATAGATTGTGTGAGCCACGAACGTATTTATCAATATGTATGGAACGACAAGAAAGCCAATGGCGATTTGTACACCCATCTGCGAAGAAAAGGACGAAAATACCGAAAACGAGGGGCAGCAAAAGATAGCAGGGGGATTATCAAAGACAGGGTTGACATTTCACAACGTCCTGCAATTGTTGATGAAAAGACTCGTATTGGCGACCTCGAAATTGATACGATTATTGGGAAAAACCATCAGGGTGCGATACTCACTATTAACGACAGGGTAAGCAACTTTCTTTGGATGGCAAAGCTAAACAGCAAAAATGCCGAAGAACTGGCGGAAAAAGTTGTGGAAATATTATCTCCTCAAGCACATTGGATACACACAATTACTGGTGATAATGGGAAAGAGTTTGCTGAACATAAAAAAATTGCAGAAAATATTAACATTGATTTTTACTTCGCAAAACCATACCATTCATGGGAAAGAGGTGCTAATGAAAATACAAATGGACTTATTCGTCAGTACTTCCCCAAAGGTTCTTCATTTGAAATGATTACTAATAAAGACATCCAATATGTTCAACACAAGTTAAATAACAGACCAAGAAAAAAATTAGGATTTTTATCGCCTAGTGAATTTTTATTACTAAATTTGTCAAATCAAAAAGTTGCATTTATAACTTGAATTCAGCTTAAACGTAAATTGAATTTCATTATATCCATTTTGTCCATTCATTTTTGCATCTATAATCATATCGGAGGTAATTAACTTGTCGTGATAATTTTTTTTGGTTGCTATCAGGATAAAAAGCTCCTGTTCATTACTATTTCGTTCTTTTGCCCATTTAAAAACTAAATCTCTTGGAAGTAATTTTGAAAGTTTAGGGTGAATGAAAATAGAATTTATCAAAGCGGTATCCTTAGACATAACATATCCAACCGCTGGCCCTGATGGCAATTGACCATTCATTGCAGTTTTTTGAATCGAAATTAAATTAAATAAAGGGTTGTCTTCAATTAGGGTAGAATCAACTGGGAATTTAAAATCAAAATTTTTGTTTTCAACTAAGGCTTTATTAATTTCTGATAAAAAAAGCAGAACATCATTTGCTTCGTACGATTCCATGATTTCAAATTCGCCTCTTTGAATCAGGAGCGTTTTGCAAACAATGGTATCGAAGTTCATCGGCATTTCGATGTGCATAGTTCTCGAATTTACCGTTACTATTGGATTGGTAGTGCAAATCATTTCGACCCTTTGTTTTAATATTTCTATCGCCTTGGAAATGTCGCTTGGTTTCGACTGATTATCACCCACTTCGATATCTAAAGTAATTCCACCATTTTTTTGTATGGTTTTGATTTGATGACATGAGCATAAAATACAAACCAATAAAATTGCAACGCTTGTTTTCATAATGTTTTTTTTTACAATTATCTTCAAATATAAGTAAAAATTAAATCCAATTATCAGGTAAATGTAAAACTCTAAAATTTTCTTACTTTTGTAAAATCAAACAAAGATGAAATGACCTTCCTTTTTAATCCTCATAAAAAACTACTTTTTCTAATAATACTTGTTTTAGGTTTTGGTTTTACATCATTTTCACAAAATGAAAAAAAACACGACTCTATCCCTTCACCTAATTATAAGCGTGTTTCAGTAACCACTTTAGCTGATTTTACTAAAAATGAACCCAATTGGATTGAGCAGGATACAAGCATGAACTTATTTTCGGAATACGATGCCGTTTTAAACCAAACGTTTGCCTATTCAACTTTAGGAAACCTTGGAAGTAGCCATCGAATGCTCGATTATGAAAGTAATCCTTTCGGATTTCGATTTAAAGATGTGCCATTATCGCAATATTTAATTACAAAAAACAACATCAATATTTATAAACCAACTTCACCATATACTCGAATTTATTACATAACAGGTTCAGGAAAACTTCAGCATTTAGGTGGAAATCACGCTCAAAAAATAAAAAATTTAACGATAGGAATTAATTTTGGAATTATTAACTCGCTGGGAATATATCAGCATCAAAAAACTAATTTATCCGGAGCCTCCGTTTATACAAACTACAAAACAGCTAATAACCGCTATGAAGCTACTTTAGTTTACTATTTTAACAAAATCAATTTACAAGAAAATGGGGGGTTAGCCAACGATTCACTTTTCGACAACAATGTTGAAACTTATCGTGCCGGAATGCCTGTAAATATAGAAAAAGCTCAAAATAAAATAGTCGATAATAACTTGTTTTTTACTCATTATTACAATTTTTCAAAATCAAACGACACCATTAATAACTTTTTTAATTGGGGTTCAATAGTTCACACGGTTGATTTTTCAAAAGGGAAGTGGATTTATAGCGAAGAAGAAATTGACAGTACTACAGCCAATATTTTTTACCGCGATTCGCTTAATACGCTCGATTCGCTTGGATATTTATTAATTTCAAACAATTTGGAATGGCGAAATAATTTTTGTTTTAATAAAAAAACTAGAAAATTATACGCCAACATGGGAATTAATCATCAATTTATAAATGTTGGCGATTATAAATTAAGTCATACTTATCAAAATATACTGTTAAATGCTTCTTTATATTTTACATGGGATTCAATTATAAACGCCAGATATAAAATGAATTACATGTTGTCGGGCTATGGTAAAAATGGATATGAACAAACCTTAAATTTTTCGTACAAAATTAAATCGAATAATTCGTTAAATTTTGAATTTTTAAATCGAATTAATCCTCCATCATATTTTGTAAATAATTATCATTCAAACTATTATGAATGGCAAAATTACTTTAAACCCACTCATGAAACAAAAATTGGGTTAATTTTCTCAACTAAATTTTCAGAGATAGGAATTGAAGCGTTAAATGTTAAAAACTATATTTATTTTAGTAAGAATTTCGTCCCAACATTGTACGACGAAAATATCAATATTTATAGAACTTGGGCAAGTATAAACTTGAAATGGAAAGTTTTAAATTCTCAAACAAAATTGACCTATCATAAAAATAATGCCGATTCAATACTTATGTTCCCCGAATATACTATTCGAGAAAGGTTGTTTTTTATTTTTCCAATGTTTCATAATGCCATGATTGCAAATGCTGGTTTCGATTTATACTATATACCAAAATTCAAATCGACTTATTATAGTCCTTCACTCTTTAATTTTTATGTAAAAAACGATAAAGAGATTGGCAATTATGTTTATGTCGACTTATTCGCAGGATTTAAAGTTAAACGATTTAATTTTTTTGTAAAGCTAATAAATGCTCCTAAAGGATTATTACCCTACAATTATTACACAACGCCTAATTATCCATTGCCCGACCGTCAATTTAGAATTGGCTTTTCGTGGCGTTTTTACGACTAATATTAATGAACAATAAAGTAACAGATAACGAGGGTGTAAAAATTCTACTATCGACAATAGCCCCGATGGTTACCTTAGTATTAATGATTTCTGTTAAAGCTTTTGAGTCGATAAAAGGGATTTCGTTGGCAGAATATGGAATGTATCCACTAACAATAAAAGGTTTATTAGGAATAGTTACGATGCCATTTTTACACGATGACTGGAGTCATTTGTGGTCGAATGCACTGCCATTTTTAATTATGGGCACTGCTATTTTTTACTTTTACAAAAACAATTCATGGTTAATTTTTACATTTTTTCTTTTATTTACAGGCATTTTCACCTGGTTAATTGGTCGCGAGTCGTATCATATTGGTGCTAGCGGATTGGTATATGCCATGTCGTTTTTTATTTTGGTATCGGCAATATTAAAAAAAGAGCGAAAACTGATGGCTTTTGCATTGTTAGTAATATTTTTATATGGAAGTATTATATGGGGATTTTTTCCTGAATTTTTCCCTGATAAAAATATTTCATGGGAAGGACATTTGTCGGGGGCAATAAGTGGTGTTTTAGCCGCATTTATATTCCGAAATAGAGGTCCGAAAGAAAAAGTTTATGAATGGGGCGAAGAGGATAGTAATGATGACGAATTAGAAATTGATGATAAAGAAACAGAGGATAAACAAGTAGAAGAAAAAAGCTTATCCGATAGTTAGTAGTAATAATAAAAAACATATTATGGTATTTAGAGCTGTAAAATTCGTTGCAGAAGCACACGAAGGACATTATCGAAAGGGAACAAATATTCCCTATATTTCACATTTAATGAATGTAATGAAAATACTTTGCGAAAACGATTGTGAAACTGAACTAATAGTTGCTGGCATATTGCACGATGTTGTGGAAGACACAACTGTTACGATTGATGTAGTGGAACGGAAATTTGGTAAACGAGTCGCCGCGATTGTTAAAGATGCGTCAGAACCTGAAAAGGTGCAAAAAGGCGCTTCATGGAATGTGAGTTGGAAAGAAAGGAAACAACGCAGCATAGAGTATCTAAGAACTACTGATAATCTTGATAAACTTTTAGTTTCAGCGTCTGACAAATTAGACAATGCAAGAGCTATATTGAAAGATTACGATGAAATTGGAGACGCTTTATGGACGAGATTTAATGCAGGTAAAGAAGAACAAAAATGGTATTATCAGTCATTGGCAAAAGTTTTCTTGCAACGTGGAAATGAATTTGGAAAACCATTGTTGAAAATAGCAAAACAATTAAATGAGACAGTTGATAATATTTTCAAATAATACTGATGAGAATAGCTACCGCTATCAGCAAGGCTTAGCACAATTGCGGGTTAGAAAGTAATTTGAAAGTTCGGAATAATTAACTTTGGCGTGGGGCGACAGGGACACGTATTTCAAAAACCGAAACTTTGCCAAGCCGCCTCCGTTATTATAAATATCAAAATAGAACTTAATGAAAATAAGATATTACTTTTTATTATTTATTCTTTCTATCTTTCAATCTTTGCAAAGTCAATCAGAGATGAATAAACTTGATTTTAAATGCAATGATGGTTATTTAGATTTTTATTTATATAAACCTCAAAGCGACACTTCGGAAAATATTGCAAAGCCATTAGTAATTGTTATTCATGGTTGTTCACAAAGTGCTGCTTCAATTTCAATTCAATCGGGTTGGAATGCTTTAGCCGAAAAATATAATTTTTATGTATTATATCCTCAACAGAAACTATTAAAAAACCCGTCAAATTGTTTTAATTGGTACTTGAGCAAAAACATCAAAAAAGATAGTGGTGAGATATTTTGTATAAAACAAGCCATTGATTATATAAAATCGAGTTTCTTTATTGATAGCAATTCGATATTTACTTACGGAGTGTCGGCTGGTGCAATCATGTCGATGGCATTAATGTCGTGTTATCCACAACTAATTAGTGCTGGAGCATGTTTAGCTGGATTACCCTATTTTTATTCGGATAGTTTAAACTCAAAATTTTCGGGTTTCAAAAATGTTAAAAATTATTCTTCTAAAGAGTTAGAGCAATTTATATATAGCCAAAATCCAAATTATAAGGGAAAATATCCTAAACTCATTCTTATTCATGGTAAAAAAGATGTGGTGGTTCCAATTAAAAATGCGTTTTCAATAGTACGTCAATGGAAGGCTGTTCATAAAATAAATGATGAAAATTTTGTTGAAGAATTTGATTTTTTTAAATGCAAAGGATTAGTTCGGAAAGTTTTTTTCGATTCGGATAAAAGAGAAAAAATTATATTTTATGAAATGGAAAATTTAGGACATGCCATAATGGTTGACCCCGGAAAAGGTGAGGAGCAAGGTGGCGAAATTGGCTTGTTTTCGATCGATAAAGATTTCTTTAGCACCTATTGGATAGCCAAAGATTTTGGTTTAATACATTAAATAGGCTTTATCTTTTTAATGGAGCAGCATATAAAATAACATCATCTTTAGTGATTTTTTTATCACATAAAATCACTAAACGTTCTATCACATTTCTAAGTTCACGAATATTTCCCGTCCAATTTATTTTCTGTAATTCTTCAATTGCCTCCTGATTAATTTCAACAATAGGTTTTCCTTGCGACTGGCAAATATCATCAATAAAGTGTCGTGCTAAAATTGGAATGTCGTCAAGGCGGTCGTTGAGTGTTGGAACATGAATAATAATTACACTTAACCGATGATATAAATCTTCGCGAAAGTTTTTCTTTTCAATTTCTTCAACAAGATTTTTATTAGTGGCGGCAATAACTCTTACGTTTACGTTAATCTCTTTTTCGCCACCCACTCTGGTTATTTTGTTTTCTTGCAGAGCACGTAAAACCTTAGCCTGAGCGGATAAACTCATGTCGCCAATTTCGTCTAAAAACAAAGTTCCACCATCAGCCAGTTCAAAATTTCCTTTTTTCTGTTTTATAGCCGAAGTAAAAGACCCTTTTTCATGCCCAAAAAGTTCACTTTCAATTAGTTCGGAAGGTATGGCAGCACAATTAACTTCGATAAAAGGTTGATTAACTCTGTTACTTTTTTCATGGAGCCAATGTGCTACAAGTTCTTTTCCTGTTCCATTCTCGCCGGTAATAAGAACCCTTGCATCACTAGATGCAACGCGTTCAATCATATTTTTGATATCAGAGATTGCTTTGGAGTTACCAATCATCTCATATTTTTGACTGACTTTGCGTTTTAGAATTTTGGTTTCAGTCATCAAATTCGACTTATCCATGGCATTCCGAACGGTAACCAACAACCGATTTAAATCAAAGGGCTTAGAAATATAATCAAAAGCCCCTTTTTTAATTGCTTCAACGGCTGTATCAATGGTTCCATGTCCCGAAATCATTACCACAGGAGTATCAATTGTTTTATTTAGTTCTTCGAGTACTTCTAAGCCATCCATTCCAGGCATTTTTATGTCGCAAAGTATTAAATCGAACTTTTCGTTTTGAACAATTTCCAAGGCTTTAACACCATTTTCGGCGTCCATCACTTCATATTTTTCGTATTCTAAAATATCTTTTAATGTTCTGCGAATACTAATTTCATCATCAACAACTAATATTTTATACATAAGCAAACCTGTTTTAAACTTTGTGTAAAATTAGTAAAACTTTGTTTGGAAATGAATGTAGTAACAATAATATTGACTATTTTATAAATTTTACATTTGATTTTTTTTTCATCAGCAGAGTCTCCAGCATGGGACTCTGTTGATTATCCTATAATCAGCGATAGCACCGCTGAAACGATTAAATGTTTCTATATCAAGTCGTTGAGAAGATTTGAAACGAATATTTATTTTGGATTTTTTCATCAGCAGAGTCTCCGAATGGGACTCTGTTGATTATCCCATAAAGATCGATAGTATTGCCGAAACGGTTAAATGTTTCTATATCATGTAGTTCTGTTTTTTAAATTTCCTGTAGACTAATTTTGATTTATATTTCAATCATGGAAATATTACTTCTACATTTTGAAAAATACAATTTGCAAATTAAGCAGGTGCGGAGCACCGTTATATCTGTAAAAAACCAATATGAGGAAAAATGGAGGTGCAGAGCACCGAACTATCGAATAAAACAAGAATTTGTTTTATTATCACATGCTTCTACAATAGAACGGTGCGATGCACCTTTGGTTATTATTTTTCTCTTTATTTTACAAAGAGGGCGGTGCGATGCACCTTAAGCTGAATCGTAATATTTTTTCTGCCATTTAACCAGAATCAGCCAATGAATCGCTAAACAATTAAATGTTTCTATATCAAGTTGTTGAGAAGATTTGAAACGAATATTTATTTTGGATTAAGCTGCTCTTTCAGAGCGAAGTTTACTGCTTATATCTTCAGCCCAGAAGCCATGCTTCTGGTTGAAGTAAATTCAGGCTTTCAGCCTGAAAATTTAGTGATAGTCGCTACTCATAAATTGTTTTCGCAACATGGTTTAATTAAGCGACTTTTATATGTAAAATTAATTTATCTTATAAATTAAGCAGTCTGAAAGACTGCATTATTTCATCACGAGGCATCGCCTCGTGTTATGTAAACCAAACAACAAAGTCGCTCTGAAAGAGCAGCTTAAGTCAGTGATAGCTTATTTGAAACTATTAAATCCAAAAAGTAAAGTAGTTCGATTTTTAAGATATCCTAATGCTTTATTTGGGTAAAAAAACTTATTTTTGTAAACCTTTCAAATCTCGAAAAAAATCAGGATAAGATTTTGAAACACATTCAGCATTTTGAATTATTACTTCATTATTAGCTCCCAAAGCCGCAACTGCCAATGCCATAGCCATGCGATGATCGTGATGCGAATCCACTTTCCCACCATGAACCATTCCGCCAACGACTAGCATCAAATCGTCAAAAATTTCAATTTTAATTCCGAGTTTAGTAAACTCTTCTTTTAAAGCTATTCCACGGTTACTTTCTTTATGTTTTAATCGCGAAACTCCTTTAATTTTTGAAGTGCCCATGCAATATGAGGCTAAAGCAACTAAAGGTGGAAACAAATCGGGACAATCGGTAGCATCAAATTCAAACGGAGCTAATTTGCTTTTTTGAATTTCTAATTTTTCATTATTCCAACGATGGTTAACTCCAACTTGTTTTAAAACGTTTAACAATTGAATGTCTGATTGTTTGCTGTTATTATTTAATCCATTAATTGAAACATTGCCAGCAATTGAAGCTGCAACAATTATAAAACTAGCATTACTCCAATCGCCTTCAATTGTATAATTTTGTGGTATATAATTTTGATTACCCTTTACTTTGAATTCACTAAAATCGGTATTTGATTCAATATCAATTCCAAATTTGTTTAAAACACTTATTGTGAGAGAAATATAGGGTTTACTTTTTAAGTTTTCGACATAAATAACCGAATTTCGAGAAACACAAGGTAAAGCCATCAACAAGCCCGTTAATACTTGTGAACTTTCGTTACCAATTATTTTTGCTCTATTTGCAACAAGCTTTCCACTTATGCTTAAAGGAAGTGAATTTTGATTAAATGATGAATCAATTCCAAACTTTGATAAATTATCGGTTAAAGTATTAATTGGGCGACTAATAAGTGTTTTATTCCCAGTTAGAAAATGTTTTTCTCCAGTTAATCCGATAATTGGAGCAAACATACGCAGAGCTAAAGCAGACTCACCAAAATTAAATTCATTTGAAGTGGAATTAATACCGCCAGAAACTCTAATTTTATTATGGTCGTATATTATTTTTGCTCCAAGTTGTTCGGCAATTTTTATAGCCACTTTTGCATCCTCGCAAAACGAAGGATTTAAAATTGTGGTTTCGCCATCTGCTAATAAAGCTGCAGCAATCACTCGTTGCATCTCACTTTTTGATGGTGGTATCGTTAATTCGCCTTTAATTGACGATGATTTTATGGTAATATCCATTCTGCTAATTAATTATTTGGAACCGCTTTTCATTAACTTAATCAAATCTTTCATGGCTTTAATTTCAAATTGTCCGGAAGCAGTTTGTGTTTCACTTGACATTGAAACGTAAGTAAAAGGAGCACCTAACAATAAGGAAGCTACGCGAGAATGCTTTCCTATTTCGCCCATTGCAAACGAAATTAATGAAACATTTTGATTGTATAATGTTAAAAGCCTTTCGAAGTCTTCTTTTTGATTTGCAAAACAAACAATTTTAATAATATCCGTTTTTTTTGATTTACAACGATGTAAAATTTCTTCTAAATCATCTTGACCAGGTGTACTTTCGCTGTTATGGTACGAAATTATTGTTTTACAATTATTTAACTTTGCTTTTTCGAAAATATTAAATTGAAATGATTCAGATGATTCTATTTCAACATCAACATAACTGGCTCCTAAATCGATTGCTTTTAAGAGTATTTTTTCACGTTGATCATCGGTTAAATAACCCGAACGACAAGTGGCAAGTATTTTGGCTTTTTTAGAAAACAATAAAGATAAATCTATATCCGATAATGTCCAATTATCAAGTCGTAATTCAACAAAATTATAAAATATAACAGCTTTTAAAGCATTTGAATAATCCGTAGCATCAATACTTACACATAACATAATATAGCTTTTTCTAATTCGTAAAAATCGACCATACTTATGCACGGACTTCCAATATTAGTTAGAAAAACAAAATGCAATTGTTTGTTTTCTCTTTTTTTATCTCCCCAAATTGCTTTTAAAAGCTCCTCTTTATTAACATCTGTGGCGGTTGGTAATCCGAGTTTTGATAATACAGATTGAATCCGTAATAGCTCATTCCTTGGAAATCCAAATTTTTCAACCGACCATTTTGTAGCGAAAATTAAACCGATAGAAACTGCCTGACCATGCGATAAGGTAGAAGTTTTTTCGATGGCATGAGCTAAGGTGTGTCCGAAATTTAAAGTACGGCGAATTCCATTTTCTTTTTCGTCTTGTTCCACAAACTTCATTTTCGCTTTAATCGAATGAGTGATGATTTTCTGAAGAATTTCTGTATCCCGACCTAGTATTTTTGGAATGTGATTTTCAATAAACTGGAACATTTCAGAATCTGAAATTAACGAATGTTTGATAATTTCGGAGAATCCATTTCGGAATTCATCATCTGTAAGTGTATTTAATAATTTTTGATCACAAATTACAAATTTAGGCTGATTAAACGTGCCAATCATGTTTTTAAATCCATTAAAATTTACACCATTTTTTCCGCCAATACTTGCATCAACTTGCGATAATAGGGTAGAAGAGATAAATCCAAATGGTAAACCACGCATAAATGTACTCGCCGCATAACCTACTATATCGCAAACAATTCCACCGCCAAATCCTACGATAAATGTAGAACGGTCAACTCCCATTCGTAGAAATTCATTATACAGATAATCAATAGTTTGTGTATTTTTTGAAGATTCGCCAAAAGGTATTACGATGGTTTGGTAATTACCCAAAAAACTATCATATATTTCTTTTAAATTATTATCTGTAACAACAACAATACGATGGTTAGACGTAAATTTATTAAAATTAGAAAAGGATTCTCCAATTAAAATTTTAGAAATCCCTAGTTTATTTATGTACGTAATTTCTTCCATAATATCCTTTTAACCTTCCATTTTGTCGTTGTTCATTACGTTGGTTTGGGTATTAATTGATTCCTGATGTATGCTTTTAAAAAGTTGAATTATAAACTCTTCGCTCAGTCCTTTTTGGAGTCCTTTTTCGATGCTATGACGACCAATTTCGTCCCATCTCGAAATTTGCACTGCCGTAATTTTGTTTGCTTTTTTGTATTTACCTATGGTTCTTACTATGTTCATTCGTTGAGCTAAAACATCGATTAGTTGATTATCCATTACATCAATTTGAGATCTTAACTCGTTTAAAATATCAATAAAAAGACGGTTATCTGATTGCGGAGTTCGGATAATTAAATGACTAATAATTTGGTGATATTTTTCGGTAGTAAGTTGTTGTTGAGCATCACTTAAAGCTTTTTCGGGATTACAATGAACTTCAATCATTAACCCATCAAAATTCAAATCGAGTGCTTGTTGCGAAACATCTTGTATCAGATGTGTGTTTCCGGCAATATGACTTGGGTCGCAAATAATAGGTAAGCCGGTAAAACGTCTTTTAAGTTCAATTGGAATTTGCCATTGGGGCAAGTTTCTATATTTCGATTTTTCATAATAATAAAATCCACGATGAACTGCAGCAATTTTTCGAATTCCTGCTTCCGCAATGCGTTCAATGGCTCCAATCCACAGCTCAATGTCTGAATTCACAGGATTTTTAATCAAAACACCTTGTTCACAGCCTTTTAATGCATCGGCAATTTCTTGCACAGCAAAAGGGTTAGCCGTTGTTCGAGCACCAATCCATAAAAAATCAATGTTATGTTTTAAAGCCATTTCGACATGCTTTGCATTGGCAACTTCGGTAGTAACTTTAAATCCATACTCTTTTTGTACATTTTGAAGCCAAACTAATCCTTTTTCACCAACGCCTTCAAACGAGCCAGGACGAGTTCGTGGCTTCCAAACACCAGCTCGAAAAAGATTGACAATTTTAGTTTCCGAAAGTTGCTTGGCAGTAGTCATTATTTGAGTTTCCGATTCGGCACTACATGGACCTGCAATTTGAAATGGATGGTTGCTGTATTCGCTCCATTCTTTGATAGGCATAATCGGATAGTTAGAAATCATAGATTAATAATCTGATATTTTTTTACAAAGGTAAAAGAAAGTAATGGAAAATTAGAAAACTTTTGCAGTTTTCTAATTTTGAATCATTTGGTAATAAATTTTAAACAACACTTTGACGTAAAATTAAAATTGTCCAATGATTGAATTACATTCCAAAATTTATACATTTGCAAATTAGCAAAATGGAATGAATTAGAAAACTATAAAAGTAATTTATGAAACCTGAATTGAAGAAAAAATTTAGAAAAATTGTCCTGCTTTTAGTTTTGGGATTTATCGTGTTGTTTGCCTTCCGATTTATTTATGGTTTCACCAAATCAAACGACCATACAAGCGATCAAACGCCTCAATTTGATGATATGTCGAGCGGCAAAAGGAATTATGCATCCAAAGAGTATAAGGTGCAATCGACGAATGAAAGTAGCTCTCCTGTAAAGGTGGATCAAAAATATGAAAAAATTGCTGAAATAAAGACTAAGTCGGGTAATTTTGAGGAGGAAGAGCGACAAACTCGTAAACAAATTGAAAAGTATAATGCGATAATTCAGTTTGAGCAAAAAAGCGGTAATATTGGTTCTCGAAATCTTGACCTTTTAATTGGTGTTCCACCAGAAAATTTTGATTCATTATACAGCAGTTTGATAATAATTGGAAAAGTTCAGGGAAAGCAAATTACCAAAAAAGATAAAACCAACGAGTATAAAGAACTGAATGCCAAGAAAAATTCATTGGTGCAAATCCGTACTTCGCTTATAGAATTGAAATCTAAAGGTGGAAAAATTGAAGAGTATATGCAACTCGAAAACAGAATTTTGGAAATTGAAGAGCAACTGCAAGAACTGGGTGTAAGTTTGGGCGATTTCGACAGCGAAAACGAATTTTGTACTGTGAAATATTCGTTGCAAGAAGGTCATGTTTCTTCAATAAGCATTTTTTCGAGGATAAAAGTTGCCTTAGAATGGACAGTTAAAATGTATTTGTATATTATGGTGCTCGTATTCTTCTTAACCCTATCTGCTTATTTGATTCTTTTCAGTATTGAAAAACTCAAGATTTTGGAAAGAATATTTCGAAAAATGACTAAAGAATAATTACTTCATTTTTGTAGCACACTATTGTTTTATCATTGCATCATTCACTTTTCGTGACAATGAACAGTTTTTATCATTAATTTTGACCATTGTTTCTATATTTTCCTGACTTCGACAAAGATTCACCCAAATTGAAAAAGGTAAAATGCAATAGCGAAAAAATTGGTGAAATTAAATTTGCTATATACAATCACAATCTTGATATAAATTACGACGCCGAGAGGTGTCGAATATTAATAGCCCCGCATGTGGTCATTGAGCCTGCCGAAATGAAATGCGGGGTTTGATGTTTAAAAGTATAAATGATTTTGGCGAAAAATTTGCTTTGATGATGCAAATTTTATGACAAAATCGATTCATTTGATTTGTGTTTTTTGGATTTTAAAAAACGATTCACCCATTTCAGTAAATAAAATTTTCTAAATAATTGATTAATTGATGTTTATGAAATGATTTAGAAAAAGTGTCGAAGTCAGGAGATTTTATCATTAATTTTGACCATTGTTTCTATATTTTGAATTTCAATGAATGATTAATTCCGATACAAAACTATATGCAATTGCTGGTAAACCTGTTTTACATAGCAAAAGTCCCGATATTTTTAATGGACTTTTTAAAGCAACCAAAATAAATGCTCATTATTTGAAAATTTCGGCAAAAGACGCCAATGGAATTCTGTGTTTGTCCAATCTGCTTGGTTTGTCGGGAATAAACATTACGGCTCCATTTAAGGAGACTTTTATGAATTTAGGTATATCTGCTGATAACGTATCCAAAAGTATCGGAGCATGCAATACTATTCGTTTTTCGGAGCAAAAAATCGAATCTTTTAATTTTGATTCGGTTGGCGTTGTAAAATCGGTAAACGAAAAAATAAAATCTCTTAAAAATATTCATGCACTTGTGATAGGAGCGGGTGGAGCTGCTAAAGCCGCCGTTTACGGATTGATTCAAGAAGGTGCCCATGTTTCCATCTCAAATAGAACCCTACAAAATGCAGAAAATATTGCCAAAATTTTTCCAGTCAATATTGTTTTGTCCGAAAATATTCCAACCCAAATACATGATTTTGATTTGATTGTAAATACCATCGAATTTCCTTATTCAATTTTTGATATTACCATCCTCCAAAAAGGACAAACAGTATTGGACGCTAATTATAAAAATTCAATATTTAAAGAGCATTGCAAGCAACACCATATCGCTTTTATCGATGGATTTCCATGGCTGATGCATCAAGCTGCTTGTTCATTTGAAACGTTTACTGGCTTGAGTATGACCAAAGATTACATCTCAAGGAACTTTATTCAAAATAATAGAAAAAAAAATGATGTTATTTCATTTATCGGATTATCTGGCTCTGGAAAAAGTAGTCTTGGTAAATCATTGGCAAAATCCTTAAATTGGGATTTTGTAGATACTGATTTGGAAATTGAAAAAATGTTTGGAATGTCTATAACCGAAATTTTTATAAAATATGGTGAATCGGAGTTTCGAAACGCTGAAAGTAAGTTTTTAAAGTCGATAATAGGAGCGAAGAATTTAATAATTTCGACAGGTGGTGGATTGGTGTTAGACGAATCAAATCGCAAATTATCGAAGGATAATTCATTAGTTATTCATTTAATGGCTGATAGTAAAACTTTAGCAAACAGAATTTCGGTTTATAATCGTCCATTATTAAATTTCAATTCATTAGAAGAGGATTTACAGAGAATGTTTAATAATCGAAACTCATTTTATTTAGAAACTGCGGATTTAGTGTTTTATAATCAAGATCTTTCGATAGAGGAAGCAACAGAGATTTTGAGAAATGAAGGTTTAAATTAGAAATTATTCAATGTGCTAATGTGCTAATTGTTCAATTTGAAGATTTGAAGAT
>CAZFPO010000047.1:0-19671 GCA_964521105.1 uncultured Lentimicrobiaceae bacterium
ATCCTCGTTTTTTTGAATTACGCTTTATTTCTCTACAAATTGTAGCTTTATTTACATTCAATGCTTTTGCAATGAATGCTTGTGATTTTTTACAATCTAGGTACGCTTTAATTTGGTACCTTTGTTCCTTAGTTAAGTGCTTCATGTTGTTTACTTTTAGTCGGGTACAAATATAAGCCTTAATTAGGAGTAAAAGCAGAGCAAGGGAAACAACCCTTCGCTCTCTTTGCTCCGTTTCGCTTCGCTTCACTCCGCAAAGAGAGCGAAGGGTTGCGATATAAGATTATAAGAATACTCCTAAAAGTTGCATTTACTAATTGAACTTACGTTTATTTAAATTTAATCGCTTTCGGCAATAGCAAGCATCAATTTTTCAATAATTTCTCTTATTTCGGCACTTTTAACTGAAAAATTATTAACAATAATTGCAAAGGACAACATTTCGCCTTTTGCATTTTTTGCATATCCTGCATAAGCTCTTACATCTTGCATAGTTCCGCTTTTAGCTCTAATATTTACTTCTCCTTTTTGATTTTTGAATAATTTTCGTAGAGTGCCTGATTCACCTGCTTCGGCTAAAGTTTCGTAATACGTTTTAAAAAAAGGAGTATTGTATATATAAGCAAAATAATTACACAAAAAAGAAGCCGATAAAGAATTACTTCGAGATAATCCACAGCCATCGTTTATTTGAATCCCATCAGTGTTTATTTTCCTCGAATTTAATATAGATGTAACGGAGGAAGATCCTGAATAAAATGAGCCAATTCCTAGTCTTCGCATTCCAATATTTTTAAAAATTGCTTCGGCAAAAGTATTATGACTGTACTTATTTGTAATTGATACTATAGAAGTTAATGAGGGAGATTCATTAGTAAATATTTTGATTAATTTTTGAGTTGTATCTTTTTTATCTTCATACTTAATTACACCGATACTTCTATTGGTTGATATGCCATTAACATTTAATAGTGAGTCGAAAAAGTCCATTAATACCCATTCGGGTTGAGGAATTGCTCCTTTAACTGCAAAATTTGATGAATCCATAGGAATTGTTCCCTCCATTCTACAACTTCTATCAAATGGGTTTGAATAGATGCATACATTGTCGCCTGATTTTGAAGAACCTGTTTTTACATTGTTGGTTATAGTAACATACTTTAATCTTGGCACAATAGAATCTATCGTTGTAATTTCACCAACATTAGTTCCTGGTTTAAAGTAAACCATATATAAATTTTCATTAAAATTAATTGCCGAAACCCCAGCTCCGTAATAATTTCCAATATCGTTCCATTGCCAATTGGGTGAAACTTGATGAGAATCAAATGCAGAAACATCAGCAATTATTTTCCCAGTTATTTGGTTTATCCCAGAATTTTTGATGGTATCAATCCATGTTTTAAAAATGGAATCAGCAGATGTAGATGCCCATCTTGATGAACACAGCGTAGGATCGCCATATCCTTTAATATATAAATTACCATTTAAAATGGAATCTTTAATTTCTCCATCGTATAAAATTTCTGTTTTAAATCGATAATTGCCACCTAGAGTCATAAAACCAACACCTGTAGTTATAGCTTTCATTACCGAAGCAGGCACCAGACTTTTATCAGCATTACTTTCGGCAATGATTTCGCCTGTTGAAATTTTTTTTACTTGGATACTCCAACTACTACATTTTAATTTTGGATTGTTGGTAAAATCATCTAATTCAGTTAGTAGTTTTTGTCTTTTCACTGATGTTTTTTTTTCAACAATAGTTTTAGATATTGGCTTATTTTGAGCAACCAAACTATAATTTAAAGAGAAAAAAATAAGTATAAAGACTGAAATTTTTATTATATTTTTGGAATACATAAAAAAGTTGTTTAAAATAATTATCTAAAAGTACAAAAAATAAAAAAAGCCGACAATAGTTTGTCGGCTTTTTTTAATATATTTTCTGTTAAAATTTTATTCCCATCGTTAAAATGAAATTGCTCGAATTAAAACTGTTTTTTGTAGCATATGCATAATTTGGACTGTATAAATAATAATCTTCTTTAGCTTTTGTATAAACATAAGCCAAATCCATATAATAATTTTCAGATCGGAAACCAAGACCTCCTGATATTGAATATCTTGAAGCATCATTAATGCCTGATTTAAAAGGATTTGTGTAATAAGCATAGCCTAAGCGAATAGCCATAGGAGAAAGATTTAATTCGCCACCTGCACGAATAATATGCTGAGCTTGGTATTTAGTTTTTACGTTATTATTTTCTTCAAAGAAATTATAATCAGAAGCTCTTAAACGAGTTTTGGAATAATCTACAAATTCATAATCAATACCAATAAAACCATGTGTTTTGAACAAAACTGCTAAATTACCCATTAATCTGAGTGGGGTATTTATTTCATATTTATAGTCCAATACATCTGATTTTTTTTCAAATATTCCTTCATCAACATTTGACTTAATTGTACGAGTAAAAGTGTCGCTAATTCTGTAAAAAAAGGTAGGAGTATGAATGGCTCCACCAAAGCGAATAAACTCAGCAGGGCGAACAATAAATCCCACTTTTAAATTTACTCCTGAACCATTAGTAGATAAATCGTCGTTAATAGATAGATTTTTAAACCCTGCTATTGAATCATTTATATCTTCTTCTTGATATTGAGAGGTTTCTTTATAGTTAAAATAGGGTAATCCAATGGTTGCACCAATAAACAATTTATCCGAATAATTTCCACCTAAAGCAAAATACCATTCATTCATTGAACCTTTTGTGTTTATAGTTTTGCGTTGTTGAACTCCTCCGTTTTGGATATCACTAGTATAAAAATATGAAACAGTATCGCTTCCACTTAACACTGGATGCGAATCGGTAAGCCATGCTTCATAAGCTAACCATGTATCAAATTTGTTTAAGTTCTCAGGATTTATTCCATTTGAATTATCGATGTATTGATTCATGATTGAATTTTTATCGTTAAATCCTTCAATTACAATATTATTATTGTAGTTTGCTAAGCGATTTAATCCAAATCCGAATTGCATAAATTTCCACTGAGGGCGATCTGAAGTTTCTGAACCAATTTGCCCAGTTAAGACAACTCCAAAATTACTGATATTAAAATTGTATTTAAAATCTTCGGATGAGTAATTATTATAGTCGCTAATAGTTTTGCTAAAATGGATAGATGGCGACAAATTGATGTCGGATTTTTTGTAAATACCTATTGATGCAGGATTGGTGGAAATAGCTGAAACATCGGCTCCAACAGCTCCAAAAGCTCCGCCAGCAGCCATAAATCGAGCTGTACCTCCCCAATACATTTGCGAATATCTCAGAGCTTCTATTTCGTTTTGAGCGAGTGTGTTTGATATAATTCCAAATAGAAACATCAAACTTGCAATTATTTTAAATTTTGTTTTCATTGTGTTAAGAGTTAAGTTGAAATTTAAAAATAGTTTTATTTAGCGATGTGATCTTCCCGAACTACTTGAGGAACTTCCCCCTGAAGATCGGCTTGATGAGCTAGAAGAACTTGATGAACTGGAACTTGAAGAACGAGATGTGCCTGAACTATTATGGCTACCAGAGGAAGATGGTGATGAGTATGAACTGTTTCTGTTTTCATTGGTGTTATTAGTAGGTCGACTTTCACGAGGTGTAGATGGTTGAGTATATGAATTGTTTTGATTTCGATTGTTATTATATCTTGGTTCGTTATTGGTATTTGTGGGGCGACTATTATTAGTTGGAGGAGCTACATACTCTTGATTAGAACGAGGAGCCGAATAGTTGTTATTAGGTTGATACGGTTTTGAGTTATTGTTTTCAGGTTTTGTATATGTTGGACGATTATAATTTGTCCTATTGTCAGAAGGTTCAGTTGGAGTTGTTTTATTTTCGTTCATGTTGTATTTGTAGTGAGAAGGGTTGTTGTCGGTATTTCTGTTAGTGTTGTATGGTTTATCGTTTGGAGTATTTTCGGTTGGTTTAACATTATTGTCGAAATTATTTCCATTGGTATTTGGTGTAGTATTTCTTTCAATCTTATTTTGAGTTGGATTAGTTGTGTTACGATTTGTAGGATTATTCGTATTTCTATCGGTTGGAGTAGTGTTGTTTTTATTATTATCAAAAGTATTTGGATTAGTTGTGTTACGATTTGTAGGATTATTTGTATTTCTGTCGGTTGGAGTAGTATTATTTTTATTATTATCAAAAGTATTAGGATTAGTTGGAGTAACACTTGTATTTCTTTGATTATTATTTACATTAGTAGAAGTACCTGTATTTCTAGAATTATTATTGTTATTATTTAAATCGGTAGGTTTAATAGTTGATGTATTAGGTGATGTAGTACTTTCGATACCGGAGTTAGTAATTCTATTATTAGGATTTGGATTATTATTAGTGTTAGAAGCTACAACAGCTCTTTCATATTTATCGCCAAATGTTAAATTATGGTCATTGTTATTATTATTTCCTGTATTTCCCGAGCCCGAACGGTTTCCAGAAGGACCATTACTTGATCCGATAGCTGTGCGTGGACCATAAGAATGATTTCTATTATTGTCATGACTATTGTAATAATAATCCGATGAGTTGCCATATTGTCCATCGTAGTAGCCATCCCAATATCCATCATGATAACCATGAGCATATCCGTGTCCATATCCACCCCAACCATATCCGTGTCCATATCCACCCCAACCATATCCGTATCCACCCCAACCATATCCGTATCCATATGCCCAATATCCAGGATAATAATAAGGACGATAATAAGACGATCCCCACCACCAGTTATACCCTAAATAGATACTTGTACCAAAACACCATGGGTCGTATGAATACCAATAATTATTTGTGTAATAAGGGTCATAATAATTCCAACCATAATTATGATGGAAACGACGTATGCGAGAAGAATAATAATAATCGTATTCGTCATCGTAATAATTATTAGTAATGTAGGTATTACCCGAACCTGTTGAATAACTTTGTGTTTCAGATGTAGTAGGTTCTTGAGTGTATGTTTCGTTATTTGAATAATTTTGATTATCGGAATTTGGGTATGCGATAGTGTTTGTACTCGATTCGGTATTTATTGGACGAGTAGAAGCAGGTTCGGAATTTGTGTATGTTTGAGTTGTTTTTTGAGTCGGTTTAGATGTAAAATACACATCGTCGTAACCGGAATTACCGTTTTGAAAAACGGTACAGGAAGTGAATAAAAATCCTGTTGCTAAAATTAATAAATACTTTTTCATGGCTCGGCCCTCCTAATTTACGTTGTTATTATATAATTTCTTTTATTACTTTTGCTTAAAATTAAAGAACAAACAAAATTTAGCAAATATCATACCACAAAAATATGGCAAAAAACTTCACAAAACGTTCCGAGAACTACTCACAATGGTATAATGAATTAGTAATAAAAGCAGATTTAGCCGAAAATTCTTCGGTTCGAGGGTGCATGGTCATAAAACCTTATGGATATTCGATTTGGGAAAAAATGCAACAGGCTTTAGATAAGATGTTTAAGGATACGGGTCATGTGAATGCATATTTCCCATTATTTATTCCCAAGTCGTTTTTTAGTAAAGAAGCAAGTCACGTTGAGGGATTTGCTAAGGAATGTGCTATCGTAACCCATTATCGATTAAAGAATGACCCTAACGGTAAGGGAGTTATTGTAGACCCAGATGCTAAACTTGAAGAAGAACTGATAGTTCGTCCAACATCTGAAACAATTATTTGGGATACTTATAAAAATTGGATTCAGTCATATCGCGATTTACCTTTACTCATTAATCAGTGGGCAAATGTTGTTAGATGGGAGATGAGAACTCGATTATTTTTACGTACTGCCGAATTTTTATGGCAGGAAGGACATACGGCTCATGCTACCGAAAAAGAAGCATTGGCAGAAGCCCGACAGATGTTAGAAGTATATGCCACTTTTGCCGAACAATTTATGGCGTTACCTGTAATTAAAGGAATTAAAACAGCCAATGAAAGATTTGCTGGTGCTATTGAAACGTTTTGCATTGAAGGATTAATGCAAGATGGCAAAGCACTTCAAGCAGGTACATCTCATTTTTTAGGTCAAAATTTTGCTAAAGCATTCGATGTAAAATTTTTAAACAAAGAAAATGTTCAAGAACATGTTTGGGCCACTTCATGGGGCGTTTCAACCAGATTGGTAGGTGCTTTAATTATGTCTCATTCGGACGATAATGGTTTAGTTTTACCTCCAATGCTTGCTCCAATTCAAGTAGTTATCATTCCAATTTTTAAGGACAGCTCTGAACTTGATAAGATTAATGAAAAAATATTGCCAATCATTTCAAAACTAAAGGAGCATGGTATTTCTGTAAAATTTGATGACAGGGATACACAAAAGCCGGGTTGGAAATTCAATGAATATGAATTTAAAGGAGTTCCAATTAGAATTGCCATTGGTCCTCGTGATTTAGAAAATAACTGCATCGAAATAGCAAGGCGAGACACCTTGTCAAAAGAAACCATTTCTATTGATAAATGCGTTGAACATATTGAGTTTTTATTGAAAGATATTCAGTCAAACTTGTATCAAAAAGCATTAAATTTTAGAGAATCAAATACTATAAAAGTTGATACATGGGACGAATTTATTGCTCAACTTGACAATACGGGAGGTTTTATATCGGCACATTGGGATGGGACGTCTGAAACCGAAGAAAAAATCAAGCAGGAGTCAAAAGCAACCATTCGTTGTATACCTCTTAACAATATTGAAGAAGAAGGCAAATGTATTTTAACTGGAAAACCTTCCAAGCAAAGAGTGCTTTTTGCTCGTGCATACTAAAAAAGTAAATATGGACAAACGATTACTCGCTTTTACTAGGTTGCTAGATATCATGGATGATTTAAGAGCTGGTTGTCCATGGGATAAAGAACAAACTTTTGATAGTTTAAGAATACTTACAATAGAAGAAGTGCATGAACTTTCAGAGGAAATTTTAGATAATAATCTTGATGGTATTAAAAAGGAACTTGGCGATTTAATGCTTCATTTAGTTTTTTATGCTAAAATTGGACAAGAAAAAAATGCTTTTGATATAGCTGATGTTTTAAATGCGATTTGTGAAAAGTTAATATTGAGGCATCCTCACATCTATTCGTCTACTATAGTTGAAAACTCAAGCCAAGTAAAGTCAAATTGGGAAAAAATAAAAATGGGTGAGGGGCATCGTTCTGTATTAAGCGGAGTTCCAAAGCATTTGCCCTCATTAATTAAAGCTTATCGAATTCAAGAAAAAGCAAGCGGAATTGGGTTCGATTGGGATCAACGTAGTCAAGTTTGGGATAAAGTGAAAGAGGAATTAAATGAATTTCAAATAGAAGCTGAAGCTGGAAATATTGATAAAATGGAGTCTGAATTTGGTGATGTTTTGTTTGCGTTAGTTAATTATGCTCGTTATGTAAACATCAATCCCGACGATGCATTGGAAAAAACTAATAAAAAGTTCATTCGTAGATTTAGTTTTATGGAACAAGAGATTTATAAATCTGAAAAAAAGTTTGATGATTTTAACTTAGACGAAATGAATTTATTATGGGAAAAATCCAAATTAAATGATTAATTATTACGGTATTTTTTTTGCTATATTTGTATTCTGTTAAAAATTATTCATCATGAAGAAAATAAATTTAATTGTTATTGGGTTCTTTTTAGTAAGCGTTTTCATTTCTTGTACAAAAGATCCTGTTGAAGAAGTGATTGATGTTCGTGACAAATACGTTGGTTCATGGTCGGTTAATGATCATACATTATCTAAGGCAAATTATATTTCTCGTATTTCAAAGGATGCTCAAAATAATCGAAAAATTTGGATTCATAATTTTCACGGCTTATTAGATAGTGCTTTTGCTTATGTTGAAGGAAACAATATTGAGCTTCCACAACAAATGGTTTCAGACCAAACTACAAAGGGCGAAGCTTCAATGCAAACAAATCAACAGATAACATGGTCGTATTGGGTAAATGATGGAGCACAACAAGATACTATTTCGGCGGTTTACCAAAAAAACGGATAGGTTTTTTGTTTTCTTCCATGCTTTTTGTTTCGCTCATATCGGGTACTTTTAACGAGGTTTCATTTTTTCTAACCGAATCAGTTTCAACGGTTAATATGTTAATTGCTCCTTGAAATATTATAGAAGCTGTAATGTCTTTTTGTAAGTAATATTTTAATGAGCTATAAAACTGATTTCGAGAAACATTGTGTTTTTCAAATATTTTATTGTAATAAAAGTAGGTTAACGTTTTAATGTCAGCACCTTGATTTGCTTTAAAATAAATTGCGGATTCAACTAATAATACGTCTTTTACAATAGGTATCAATTCTTCTTTGGATAATCTGTCAGAACTTTGGTTTTTTTGAGTTTTATTAACCTCATCTTTTTTATTACTACAACTAATAAAAAAAAGAAAAGCACCGGTTCCAACTAGAAATAAATGAATTATTTTTTTCATTAGTTATCTATAAAAAATCAGACGTTCACCTTTAATATTTTCATCAATTTTGCCCTCATTATAAACCCGTTTCCCGTTTACAAATGTTGATACAATTGTTGAGTTAAAGGAATAATTTTCGAGTGGAGACCAATTGCACTTATAATTAATATTTTCTTTAGTTACTGTATGTTTTTTTTCAAGGTCGAGTAATACAAAATCGGCAAAAAAACCTTGGCGAATAAACCCTCTTCTGTCTATTTGAAAGCATTTTGCGGGATTATGGCACATTTTTTCAACAATCGTTTCGAGAGTAATTTTACCTTGATGATAAAATTCGAGCATCATTTGTAATGTGTGTTGAACCAATGGAACACCAGAGGGACACTTAAGGTATTTTTGTTGTTTTTCGTCGAATAAATGAGGTGCATGATCCGAAGCAATTACATCAATTTTATTTCCATGAAGACCAATTAATAAACCCATTTGATCTTCAATACTTTTTATTGAGGGATTACATTTAATTTTAGTACCGAGTTTGTCATAATCTAGAAAATTGAACCATAAATGATGAGCACAAACTTCAGATGTAATTCGTTTTCGTTCAATTGGAGTTTTATTGTCAAAAAGTTCTAATTCTTTAGCAGTTGAGAGGTGTAATACGTGCAAACGAGTATTATATTTTTTTGCTAAACCAACAGCAAATTCGGTCGATTTGTAACAGGCTTCCTGACTTCTAATCACAGCATGTCTATCAATAGGAATATCATCGCCGAATTTATTGGCATACATTTCTAAATTTTGTTTAATAATGGTTTCATCTTCGCAATGAACGGCAATTAATAAGGGAGCACAAGCAAACAATTGTTCAATAGCAGGGATACTGTCAACAAGCATGTTGCCAGTAGAAGCACCTAAAAATACTTTAACTCCGCAAACCGATTTTGGGTCGGTTTTTAAAATTTCTTCGATGTTTTCGTTAGTTGCCCCCATATAAAATGAGTAATTAACACTTGAACATGAAGCAGCATGCGTATATTTCTTTTCTAGAAGTTCTTGCGTAATTGTTTGTGGATTTGTATTTGGCATATCCATAAAAGAGGTAATTCCTCCAGCCGCCGCTGCCATCGATTCGGTTTTAATATCTCCTTTATGCGTGAGTCCGGGGTCGCGAAAATGGACTTGGTCATCAATTACTCCAGGAATTAAATATAATCCATTTGCATCGATATATTCGGTGTTGTCGTCTAAAAGAATATCTTCAATTCCATGCTTACTATTTAAAACGAGCTTTATAATTCCATTTTGTATAACAATATCACCTTTAATAATTTTCCCCTCATTAACGATGTTCGCATTATGAATAAAATAGTTGTCGTTTATCATTCTGAATATATTTTAAAAGCAATATTATATTTTTCGGAAAGACTTTTTTGGGTGTCAAAAAATTTTTGATTAGCGTCATTCAATTCTTGATTAATTTTTTGACTTTTAATAATAAAAATGCTATCCATCGATTTTGTATAAATCGATTCGGGAGTAAGAGAAAGCTCGATGATGTCGACATAGTCGTTTTTTACAACTTTTTTATAGGTATTAAAAAGATTTAGAGCCGCATTTTTAAGAGATAAATTGTTGTCAATTTCAATAATTTCGTTTGTAGTAGTAATAGATTTGTCAATTTGATATAATAAATCGTTGTATGCCATTGGAATAATGTTAGAATCTTTATTTGAAATAGCAGTTAAGAGTTCATTTTCGGCAATAATAACTAAGCTTTGTTGGGCAACAATTTCATCATTGTATGCAATAATTTCCTTATCCGATGGTCCACACGAAGAAAGTAAAAAAGCAGCTAAGATTAGTAAAAAGAACAAACTCTTATTCATTATTTTATTCTATTATATTTACGGAACCAGCTTTTAATTTTAATTTTTATTACGCCAAAAATGGCTTCTTTAAAAATTCCTTTCGACATTTTAGATGTGCCCTCGGTTCGGTCGGTAAAGATAATTGGGACTTCAATAATTTTGTATCCAAGTTTATATACATTAAACTTCATTTCGATTTGGAATCCATATCCAATATGTTGAATTTTATCGAATTCAATATTTTCAAGGACAATACGTTTATAGCATTTGAATCCCGCAGTTGTGTCACGAATTGGTAATCTAGTAATAAATCTCACATAAGCAGAGCCATAGTATGACATAAGAACTCTGCTCATGGGCCAATTAACCACATTAACACCGTTACAATATCTTGAACCAATGGCTAAATCGGCTCCTTTATTAGCACATGCATCATACAATCGTAATAAATCATCAGGATTATGCGAAAAATCGGCATCCATTTCAAAAATATATTCATAACCTTTGTTAATTGCCCATTTGAAACCATGGATATATGCAGTTCCTAAACCTAATTTACCTTTTCGTTCTTCAATAAATAATTGATTTGGGAATTCGGAAATAAGTTTTTTTACAATATTTGCTGTTCCATCTGGGGAATTATCTTCCACAATTAAAACATGAAAAGTATGAGCAAGGGAAAATACCTTACGAATAATTTTTTCGATGTTTTCTTTTTCGTTATAGGTTGGAATAATTACTAAAGAGCTCACTTTTTAATGTTTAAATTAATATTAATTTTTTGGATTACGAGCAAGAATAATAAATACAGGGAAGTGATCGCTGTAGCCACCAATATAAGTTCCTCCAGCCATCATTCGCCATGGATAACCTTTAAATGTACCTTCTTTTTGTTGAAGAAAAGTTTCATTAAAAACTTTTGCCGCAAATAATTTATAGGTTGAAAAATCGGTTCCCAATAAGTTATTTGAAACAATAATGTTGTCAATAAGTGTCCAAGAATCTCTATATGCATACGAACCTATACCGTCTTTATACAATTTCCACATTGGATTAAATAAATCCCCGTCTTTCATTTGGGTTTTATCGCCTTTAGCATTGAGCGTTTTAGCAATACTTTTTGCATTAGGGTTATCATTTAAATCGCCCATTATAACCACATTAACCTTAGGGTTAATTTTATGGAGCGAATCGGATAAATGACGAGTCAATTCTGCAGCTGCAACACGTTTTGGTTCGCTTCTTTTTTCGCCACCACGTTTAGAAGGCCAGTGATTAACTATAAAATAAATTTCTTCACCATCTAATAAACCGTGCACCAAAAGTTGGTCGCGTGTAATAAAATTTGTATCCGCAGTGACTAATCGGTGCGAAGAAGAACCGATTACTTTAAATCGATTTTTTTGGTAGATAAAGCCTACATCAACCCCACGAATATCGGGAGAATCATAGTGTACGATTCCATAATTATTTTTTTTGAGAAGAGGGGAATTAATTAAATCTTCAATGACATGTATATTTTCAATTTCACTAAACCCCATAATCGTTGGTCCGGATTTATTAATATCTGCACCAATTTTAGAAATTGCTTCCGAAAGGCGAGATAACTTTTCTAAGTATACAGCAGAGGTGTATTTATTGGCTCCGTTTGGCAAAAATTCTTCATCGTTTTTTAAAGGGTCATTAATTGTATCATAAAGATTTTCGAGATTATAAAATCCAATTATAGCAACTTGATATTTCTTGTCTTGAGCTTTAAGAGAAATAAAAGACGATAAGAAAAAAATACTTAATAATAAAAAAGTAAGGTTTTTTAATTTCATAATTAGAGAGTTTTGAAAAATAGAATTCAAAGTAATTTATACTGCAAAAATACACATAAATATTATTATTAAAAAATCAGTCATGAGTTTTTAACTATAATTATTTTTTTAAATTCAAAAAGGAGAATTTGGCTTAATTATTAAGATGAATTTAACAATAATTAAAATTATTTAAAGGAAAATACTTAAATTCAAATTTGTTTTAAATAACAATGTATTTATTGAATATCTTTGCAGATTAATTTTTCAATTTCTAAAAAAATTCTCTATGAAAAAGAAGTTTATTTTAATCTTACTGTTATTTGTATGCAGAAGCTTATTTAGCCAAACAGGTACAGTAAAAGGAACGATTACCGATGAAAAGGGTGTTCTTATACCTAGGTCTACGGTAATAGTTGGGAAGACCGAGGGCATTACAAGTGCTGATGGCACATTTGAGGTTCGTTCGATACCTTTTGGGAAAGGCGATTTAATAATTTATGTTGATGGAATTCAAAAGAAAGTAGTTCCTTTTGAATTAAACAGTGAATTATTAGATTTTGGTAAAATAGCAGTTAGTATAACTGGCTTAGACCAAAATGATCAGGTAAGAAACACTGAAGCAACGTTAACATTATTTGATTTAGATGAAAATTCCAGAACACAAAATGTAGCGAGTTTATTAACATCATCTCAAGATGTTTTTGTTTCCATTTCGAGTTATAACTTTAGTGCAGCCTATTTTAGGATGCGTGGTTATGATGGTGAATTTTCGGAAGTAAACTTTAGTGGAATTTCGATGAATGATGGTGAAAACAATCGAGCTTCATACTCACAATGGGGAGGTTTGAATGATGCAACTCGTTTTAAAGAAGGGACTTTTGGACTAAATCCATCGCGTAATGGAATTGGAACATTAGGTGGAACTACCTCGTTTGACATACGTCCATCGCACCAACGCAAACAAACCAAAATTTCGTATGCTTTTTCAAATCGCACTTATACACACCGTGTAATTGCAACTGCATCTACTGGCGTTTTAAAGAATGGATGGTCGTTTACTGTTTCGGGTTCTAAAAGAATTGGAACAGAGGCATTTGTAGAAGGTGTATTTTATGATTCTTGGTCGTATTTTGCAGCTGCCGAGAAAAAAATTAACGATAAACATAGTGTGAGTTTTACCGCATTTGGGGCACCAACTCGTCGTGGGATGCAAACTTCATCCACTCAGGAAGCATACGATTTAACTGGATCCAACTACTATAATCCATCCTGGGGATATCAAAATGGAGAAGTTCGAAATTCAAAAGTTAAAAATATTCACGAACCAGTAATCATTTTATCTCACTTTTTTGATATTAATAAAAACACAAAGCTAACCACAAGTGTAGGTTATGTTTTTGGGAAAGATGGAACCACTTCCCTAAACTGGTATAACTCATCCGATCCTCGTCCAGATTATTACCGCTACTTACCAAGTTATCAAGAAGATGCTGCTATTGCCTCCTTATACGAAGAAAATTGGAAAAACAATATTAACACTCAAGTTGATTGGGATAAACTATATCAAATCAACTACTTAAGCAATTTAGCTGGAGGTCAATCAAGATATATTATTGAGGAAAGAAGAACGGATACAAAGCAATTCACCTTTGCATCAATTTTTAACCAACAATTTAACAATAACCTTCATATTAGTGCAGGTGTTGAAGAAAAAATTTATAGAGGACGAAATTATAAATTATTGTCAGACCTAATGGGTGGAACATATTGGATGGATGTAGACCAATTTGCAGAACGTGATTTTAATGGCGACACTATTGCTTCACAAAATGACTTAAATAATCCCAACAACGTAATTAAGGAAGGGGATGTTTTTGGATACGATTATATTTCAGCGGTAAACAAAACGAAGATATGGGGATTAACCGAATTTAAATATGCTAAAGTTGATTTTTATGGTGGATTTAACTTAACATACGTTCAATATTGGAGAGAAGGCAAAATGAAAAACGGTCGCTATCCCGAAGGTTCTTTTGGAAAATCAGCTGTAACAACAAACCTCGACTATGTATTAAAAGGTGGTGCAACCTATAAAATTACAGGAAGGCATTATGTATCTGCAAACCTTGCATACATGTCGTTGGCACCTTCGTTCCGTAACACGTACGTATCATCTAGAACCAGAGATCAAATTATTCCAAATTTTGAACCTCGAAAAATTGCAAGTGTCGACTTAAACTATGACATTCGTTATCCAGGAGTAAAAGGAAGAATCACCTTTTTTAACACAACTATTAAAGATGACAGTGAAATTAACAGCTTTTATCACGATGATTTAAGAACGTATGTTAATCAAGTATTAACAAAAGTTGAGAAAATACATCAAGGAATTGAGGCAGGTTTAGAAGTGAAAATAACTAGCACATTAGCCATTCAAGGGGCTGCTTCCTTTACAAACTATCAATACACATCTCGCCCTCAAGCAATAACATCTGCAGATAATGGGTCCATTCCAGACGACACAAATACAATTTATATAAAAAACTTTTATGTTAGTGGAACCCCTCAAAAAGCATATTCCATAGGTTTAAAATATCAAGGACCAAAAAATTGGTTTGGCAATATAAGTGCGAATTATTTTGACGACATTTGGATTGACTTTAATCCAGAACGTAGAACCGAAGACGCTATTGCAAATCTGGGAATTGATGACCCAAAAATTGATGAAATAACTCGTCAAATAAAAGCAGATGCTCAATTTACAATCGACGCTTCAATTGGTAAATCGTGGAGAATAAAAGATTATTATATAAATCTTAATGCAAGTGTAAGTAACATTTTAGATAATCAAAACTTGATTACTTCGGGATATGAACAAATGCGTTTTGATTATGAGAATAAAAATATTGATAAGTTTCCTCCAAAATATTATTACGGCTTTGGAAGAACATACTTCTTAATGTTATCAGTTAGATTTTAAATTATAAAAAGAAAAATATAGAAAACATGAAAAAAATAAGTACAATAAAAATGATGATGGTCTTTGTAATAGGACTATCCATTGCAATAAGCGGATGTGTAAAAGATGATTTTGACAAACCACCTTTTAATATCCCTGAATTTACATTACCTGCAGGTGCACAACTTTTGACAATTGCCGACTTAAAAACAAGACACACTGCCATGGGTCAATTAGACAGCATTACCGATAATGTTTACATTTCGGGGATTATTATTGGCAATGACGAATCTGGCAACATCTACAAATCATTAATGATACAAGATGCAACGGGTGGTATTGAATTAAAACTTAATAAAACTAGCTTGTTTAATGAATATAAAGTTGGACAAAGATTATATGTAAAACTTCAAAACTTAGTTTTGGGTGATTACAATCAACTTATTCAATTAGGCGGAGTTTATAATGGCGGAATTGGTCAATTATCAGAAGCTGTTTTTGTAAATCATTTATTTAAAGACAGCTTACCAGGCGTTCCTCCAACACCAAGAAAAATATTCTCATACACCGAGCTTGTTCCAGATTTTGTTTCAACTTTGGTGCGTTTCGACTCTGTAGAATTTGTTGAAGCAGGACAACCCTATGTTGCACAAGGAGAAGACAACACAAACCGTACATTAAAAATTTCTGGCGGAACTTTAACCGTTCGTAACAGCAAATATTCCAATTTTGCAACACAACTCATGCCTACTGGCAAAGGAACTGTTATTGGAATTTTAAGCATTTATAATGGCACTTACCAGCTTACTTTACGTCAAAAATCGGATATATTTGGATTTGTTCCACCTCCTCCAGTTTTACTAGAACAAGTATTTACTACCGACCCAATGACAACAATGAACTGGACCACTCAAAATGTTTTAGGTGATCAAGTTTGGGGATATGATGCTGCTAATTTATACGTTAAAATGACTGGATATGCTGGTGGAAATGTTGCAAACGAAGATTGGCTTATTTCACCAACAATTAATATGTCAAACTCTGCTAATCCTTCCATTAGCTTTACTCATGCTGCAAAATTTGGCACTCCTGCTACTGATTTGAAAGTAATGGCATCGTTCGATTTTGATGGCTCTAATTTTGCTCAAGCTACTTGGTACGAATTATCCGTTCCAAACATGCCTGATGGCTCAAATTGGACATTCATCGAATCAGGAATTGTTGTTTTACCTGCTCTTTTTGCAAATCAAGAAAATGTTCACATTGCATTCAAATATACAAGCACCACTTCAAGTGCAAGTACTTGGGAAATAAAAGGTGTTAAAGTATACTAAAAACTAATTTCTGAAATAAAAAAGCCTTCAACAAAATTGAAGGTTTTTTTTTTGCGGGGCTTTACGGCTATCACGATAACTTTAGATGTAGGTATTTTTCGCACATTTATTGTTTTTATGGTAGTGTTTAAAAAAGTGTGTATTTCAGCATTTCAAATCGACAACATCTATCAAAAAAAAACTTAATTATGGTGGTTTCGAGAATACTCAACCACCATAATTAAGTTGTATTAAATGCAAAATATTAATTATTTAGTAGGGATATTCTTTAGTGTTTCAACTAAATATTCCCAAAATAATTGAACGGTTTCGATGTTTACTTTTTCGGCTGGGGAATGTGGATAGCGGATTGTTGGACCAAACGAAATCATGTCCCAATTTGGGTAAATATTACCTAATAAACCACATTCTAAACCAGCGTGAATGGCTTTAATTTCGGGTTTTTTACCGGTCATTTTTTCAAAAACGCCAAGCATTGTTTTTAGAATTGGTGAATTTGGATTTGGTTTCCATCCGGGATAGCCCCCATCAAATTCAACTTTTGCACCAGCCATATCAAAAACAGCTTTCATCATGTTTGCGAGGTCGTCTTTTGCACTGTCGACAGAGCTACGCATTAAGCAATTAACAGTCATTTTGCCATTTGCCGATTTAATAATTGCTAAGTTACTTGATGTTTCAACCAAACCTGGCATTGCATCACTCATTCGTATTACTCCGTTTGGACAAGCATAAACAGCTTTAATAAAATTATCAGCCGTGTTTTTATCTATAACTTTTGCAGGCATGTTTGCAGGTTCAACCTTCATTTTCATGTCGGGTTCAGTTTCGGATAATTCGGCAGAAATAATGTCGAAAAGTCCAATTACTGTTTGTTTAATTTCTTCCGAAGAGCCTTTTGGAGCTACAATAGTTGCAAAAGCTTCACGAGGAATAGCGTTGCGTAAACTTCCGCCTTCGATTTCGGCTAAACGAATATCCAATTTTTTTTGTAATTCGGTAAGAACGCGAACGATGATTTTGTTGGCATTGCCTCTTCCAAGTACGATGTCCATGCCCGAGTGTCCACCATTTAATCCGGTAACGCTAATTTTATATGCTTCCATGTTAGCAGGTACGACTTCTTCTTTATAATTGAAAGAATACGTGCCATCAAGTCCGCCGGCACAACCAACATATAATTCGCCATAATCTTCGGAATCGAGATTTAAAAGAATGTCGCCTTTTAAAACATTTCCGTCCAAACCAAACGCACCAGTCATTCCTGTTTCTTCGTCGGTAGTGATTAAAACTTCTACCGGACCATGAACCAAATCTTTTGATTGTAAAACAGCCATACCGGCAGCCACACCAATACCATTGTCAGCACCAAGTGTTGTTCCATTAGCACGAACCCAGCCGTCTTCACCAATGATGGTTTCGATAGGATCGGTTACGAAATTATGTTTTTTATCTGAGTTTTTTTGAGGAACCATGTCCATGTGTCCTTGAAGAACAACGCCTTTGCGGTTTTCCATACCTGGAGTAGCCGGTTTGCGAATAATTACGTTTCCAATACTGTCAACAATGGTTTCGAGATTGAGGCTTTTGCCATAATCGACAAAAAACTGACGTATTTTATCCTCATGCTTCGATGGATGAGGGATTTGTGTAATGGAATAAAAGTTTTCCCACAATAATGTAGGTTTTAAATTTTTGATTTCAGCTCCCATAATATTATAGATTAAGTTTAATTGATATTTTTTCGATAAATGTACAACTATTTTAAAAAGATGTTGAATTTTATTCTCTTAATAAATTAAAAAAATGAATTATTGAATGGATAAAATCTATCATGAAAATGAATTCTTCATTACGTTCATAATTTGAGTATTTTTGCATAAAATAATGTGTGTATGCTTCAAATAGGAAAAATGAACCGATTAACAGTTGTTAAACTAGTTGATTTTGGTTTATATTTAGACGGATTGGATAAGGGCGAAATTCTTTTGCCTCAAAATGTAGTTCCCGAAGGTGTTCAAATTGGCGATGATTTAGATGTTTTCATTTATACCGATTCTGAAGATCGAATCATTGCAACCACCGAACATCCATTTGCTAAAGTTGGTGAATTCGCTCTATTACGATGTGTGGATGTTACCAATATTGGAGCATTTTTAGATTGGGGTTTATATAAAGATTTATTTGTTCCATTCCGCGAACAGAAAATGAAAATGATTGCTGGAAGGTCGTATTTGGTTTATGTTTATCTGGATTTAGAAAGCGAACGCGTGGTTGCTTCCGCAAAAATTGACAAATATCTCGACCGTTCTATTCCAGAATATAATCCGGGAGATGAGGTGAATGTTATTGTTGCCGATTTAACTGATATTGGCTATAAAGTAATAGTTGAACATCAATTTTGGGGCGTTTTATACGAAAATGAAGTTTTTGCTCCACTGAATAAAGGCGAAAAATTGGTTGCTTATGTTAAAAAAGTGAGGGAAGATGATAAAATTGATTTAACACTACATCGTTACGGATATCGAAAAGTTGAAGACACCCTTGATTTAATTTTAACCCGACTTGAACAACAAGGTGGCGAAATTAAACTTTCAGACAAATCGAAACCCGAAGATATATATGAAGCCTTTGGTATTAGTAAAAAAACATTTAAACAGGCAATTGGGTCGCTATTTAAACAGCGAAAGATAGAAATTACCGAAAATAGCATCAAAATCAGAAAATAGAATGAAAAACAAGAGAGCGTTCAACCCAGAAGATGCAAAAACGACCAATAAACGAATGAAATACTCGGTGATTGAAACGATTGAACTAATGCCATTTTTACAAAAGTTATTTCCCGAAAAAAGTCGAACTGCTGTAAAATCATATTTAACTCACCGTCAGGTTTATGTTAACAATCAAATAATTACTCAGTTTAATTATTTATTGAAACCAGGTTTTGAGGTGTTGATTTCTGGTTCAAAAATTCCAACTACTACCAGCTTTACTGGAATGTCTATCGTGTATGAAGATGAATATATCATCGTAATAGATAAAAATTCGGGATTACTCTCCATTGCTACTTCTAGTGAAAAAGAGATGACCGCATATAGTCAGTTGCGAAATTATGTAAAACAGTTGAACGAAAATAATAAACTTTTTGTTTTACATCGCTTAGATAAGGAGACTTCGGGGGTGATGATGTTTGCAAAATC
>CAZFPO010000048.1:0-4056 GCA_964521105.1 uncultured Lentimicrobiaceae bacterium
AATTTTAAACGAATGAGCATTTATAAAATCACGCATGGCACTACTTTCGGGCTCCGAAAAAGCTGAAGTTCCGCGATACCAAGGCGAAGAACCAATAGGTTGAGAACCAATATTATCGTAACCCCACTGAATTTCATAATTTCGATTTAAGTCGACTCCATACGAAATTAAATCGTTGTGTTTTCTATTTTTACGCCATGTTCCTCCACCGTTTGGATTTTGAGTTTGGTTATATACAAAACCGTCGGGATTAACACAAGGGACAAAAAATATATCCAAATTATTCATCAAATAAGTAACATCGGCTTTTACTCCATAATTTTGAAGCATATAATGCATAAAATATATAAGCTGATGAGCAGAGCCAGGCTCTTGAGCGTGATGAAGAGCAGTAAATAATATTTGAGGTTTTAATCCAATCGAATCGGGATTGGTTGTAAAAACTATAGAATATATTGGACGATTTTCGACCGACATTCCTATAACTGTTTTTTGAGGTACTAAATTGGGAAATAAATAGTGCATAGTATCCAACTCTTTATAAATCTCATCGAGTTTAAAGTATCCTCCCATTGATCCCAATCGAAAATGTGTTGGAGTGCCATAATCGGTTAAATGTATAGCACAATTGTGATTGGTTGTGGGATTGTTTTTTATTGAATTATTGTTCTTTATTAAAAAACTTGCCGTTATGTCATTATCTATCACTTCGACTGTATAACCTAACAAATTAATTTTCCGAACATCATTTATATAAAATTCACCAACAAAAACACCTTTTTTATAATATTTCCCATGGATAGGATTAATGCCACTTTCGATTAACTTTGTAAAATCAGCTTTGTTAATCGGTAAAGAAATTCGCTGTATAGTATCATATTGCGAAAAGAGATTACTTCTAATAAATACTACAAAAAAAACAAGAAAAATTGATTTCATAAGATTAGTATTAATTTACACCAAATATAGATGAAAATTTAATAAAAAAAAACAAATCTTAAAAAATTCAAATTGAAAATTTAAATATCATTTTTGAAATTAATATTTTTCTACATTTGTGATTATGGAAATAGAAAATAAAATTAAAAATAGTGCCATACGCACAATTATTCAGGAATCGGAAGCAATTTCAAAACTTCAATATTACATTGATGTTGATTTTGTTGAATCAGTAAAACATATATTTGAGTGCAAAGGACGTGTTATCGTTACTGGTATTGGGAAAAGTGCCAACATTGGAATGAAAATCGTGGCAACCTTTAATTCTACTGGAACTCCTGCCATTTTTATGCATGCTGCAGATGCAATTCATGGAGATTTAGGAATAGTTTTAAAAGATGATATTGTCTTATGTATTTCAAAAAGTGGAAATACACCCGAAATTACCGTCTTAATCCCTTTAATTAAAATGATGGGGAACAAGGTAATCGGAATTACAGGAAATATGGATTCATTTTTGGCATCGCATTGTGATTTTGCGATAAATACAACAGTTCCAAAAGAAGCTTGTCCTAATAATTTAGCACCAACTTCAAGCACTACTGCACAATTAGTGATGGGAGATGCCATAGCTGTTGCTCTGCTCGAACTTCGTGGATTTACTTCCAACGATTTTGCTAAATTTCATCCAGGAGGTTCATTAGGGAAAAAACTCTACCTCACTGTTGGAGAATTAGCTTTAAAAAATGAAGTACCATTCGTTAATCCAAATGATAATATTAAAAAAGTTATTATCGAGATTTCACAAAAACGTTTAGGACTTACCGCAGTGATTGATAACAATAAAATTGTTGGAATAGTTACCGATGGCGACTTACGAAGAATGATGCAAACAAACGAAACCTTTACTCAACTTACAGCTTCAGAAATTATGAGTAAAAATCCAAAAAGCATCGAATCTGAAGAATTGGCTGTTCGTGCTTTAGAAATTATGCGTCAACGAAATATTACGGGATTATTGGTTACTCAAAACGATAAGTACATCGGCGTTATTCATTTACACGACATTTTAAAAGAAGGAATAATTTAATCATCATGGATATAATTGACGAATTTAACGATTATCGCGAAAAAATGAATCAAAAAATCCTTACTGAGGATAATTTGGTTATTAAACGATTGTACAACATCGACACAAATACATATCAAGATGGGGCTTTAGATGCAAAAACCAAGGAAATGCTCGGATTAGTTTCATCAATGGTTTTGCGATGCGATGATTGCATCAAATATCACCTACAAAAATGTTACGAACTTGGTTTAACTAAAAAAGAACTTTTTGAGATTTTTGCTGTTGCTAATTTAGTTGGAGGTTCAATAGTAATTCCACATACTCGAAGAGCAACAGAGTTTTGGGAAGCTTTAGAAATAAAAAATGATAGGATTTAAACTCTAATCGTTTTCTTTGGTCGTAATAATCATTGTATTTTAATATAAATTATGGTAAAGAAATCTCTCAAAATAGCACTCATACTTTTGACAGGTTTGTTTTCGAGCCATACTAACGCTCAAATTACCAAAATTACGGGGCACATAATTGATGCAAAAACAAAAGAACCATTACCTTTTGTAAACATTTCATTTCAATATTCTACCGTAGGAACTGTTACCGACTTTGATGGAAATTATGCCATTGAAACTAAAACCAAATCCGACAGTATACTCGTTTCGTTTATTGGCTACATACCTCAGGCTATCAAATTTGAAAAAAACAAATATCAACGTATTGATATCGAACTCATACCCTCAGAAATTTCATTACAGGAAGTAATCATTCGATATAGTGGAAATCCAGCAGATGCAATTTTAGATAGCATTATTCAAAATAAAGACAAAAACAACATTATCAACTTCGATTATGCCCAATATGAATGCTATAATAAAATTCAATTTGACCTAAATAACATCACCGAGGATTTCAAAAACCGAAGAGCTTTTAAAAAATTTAATTTTATTTTCGACTATATTGACACATCAACAGTAAACAACAAAACTTATTTACCCATTTTCCTTTCCGAATCCATTTCAAACATTTACACAAGGAATAGCCCCAAATCAAAAAAAGAATATATTCAAGGAATAAAAGTTTCGGGTGTTGATAATGAGAGTATTGGTCAATTCATGGGAGATTTGTATCAAAACATCAATGTTTACGAAAACTACATTACCCTTTTTGAACGAAGTTTTGTAAGTCCTATTTCAAATATTGGTGGAGTGTACTACAAATACTATTTAGTGGATAGTACTTTTAAAGACAACACATGGTGTTACAACATTGTATATAAACCAAAACGAAGCGGAGATTTAGCATTTACAGGTAATTTCTGGGTTGCCGACACTTCATGGGCAATCAAAGAAATTAAACTAGATATGGCTAAAGAAGCCAATGTAAATTACATTGATGGAATGGTGATTGAGCACTATTTTAACAAAACAGCACAAGGATATTGGGTATTAAACAAAGAATTAACAACCATTGATTTTAATGTTTTTGAAGATTCAAAAAAAACAGTGGGGTTTTATGGCAAAAAAACATCTTCCTATAAAAACCATCTTGTAAACATGAATATTAATTCTGAAGTATTTAAATCACCTACGGATATAATAGTTAGCGATGAAGCATACAAACGAACCAAAGATTATTGGAGTATTGCTCGGCACGAAGAATTAAATCAAGATGAACGTACCATATATTATATGATAGACACATTGACTTCACTTCCAATTTACACTACCTATGTCGACATTATTCAAACCCTCATTCAAGGATATAAAATTTACAAAAACATAGAAATTGGTCCTTACATGTCGTTTATCAGCTTTAATCAAGTTGAAGGCACCCGTTTACGTTTTGGTGGTAGAACAAGTAATGCGTTTAGCAAAACTTTTATGCTTGATGCTCATATTGCTTATGGTCTTAGAGATGAAACTATAAAATATGGATCGAGCATCATATACATGTTTAATAAAAATCCCAGGAGAGCTTTTGGTGCTTCAGTAAAACATGATATGGAGCAAATTGGTCAAAGTCAGAATGCTTTTAGGGAAGATTTTTTA
>CAZFPO010000048.1:4156-18996 GCA_964521105.1 uncultured Lentimicrobiaceae bacterium
GGAACAAAATATCCGGTTATAGAACTTCAATATTCATATGGCATACCCGCTATTTTCGGCAGTGATTATGAATTTCATAAAGCCATGTTTAGTGTTAAACAGTGGTTTGATATTGGACTATTAGGGTGGTCGAGATATCGGTTTGAAGCCGGAAAAATATTTGGAAAGCTCCCCTATCCATTACTCAAACTACACGAAGGAAATGAAACCTATTTCATGGATGAGTACTCGTTTAACACCATGAATTATTATGAATTTGTAAGCGATCAATATGCAAGTTTAACCTGGACTCATCATTTTGATGGACTTTTCCTAAACAGAATCCCTTTGATGAAGAAATTAAAATGGAGAGAAGTTGCGTATTTTAAAGGCTTGGTGGGTGGTTTAGAAACCAGAAATGAGAATTACAGCGAATTTCCAGCAGGTTTGACCGAATTATCAAAACCATATTTTGAAACTGGTTGTGGTATTGAAAACATTTTTAAAATTATCCGAATCGATGCCATTTGGCGACTTTCGTACCTCGACAAACCTAATATTGCCAAATTCGGAATTTATGGTTCGTTCGTGTTTTCATTTTAAGATTGCAAAATTGCATCTAATAAAACATACATTTCTAATTGAAATTTATTTAAATTTGCAACCATAATTATGACAAAACTATACACAAACAATATTACAAAAAAGTATAAACAACGCTATGTTGTTAAAGATGTTAGTATTAGCGTTGAGCAAGGTGAAATTGTTGGATTATTAGGACCAAACGGTGCCGGAAAAACAACATCGTTCTATATGATTGTAGGTTTGATAAAACCACTTGAAGGAGAAATATTCCTTGACGACCAAAATATTACTGAGCTCCCAATGTATAAAAGAGCTCAAGCTGGCATTAGTTATTTGGCTCAGGAAGCATCTGTATTCCGTCAAATGAGCGTAGAGGACAATATCAAGTCAGTATTAGAATTTACAAAAAAAAGTACAAAAGAGCAAAAAGAAAAACTTGAATCACTTATTGAGGAGTTTGGATTAGGCAGAATCCGAAAAAGCAAAGGGATTCAACTATCAGGAGGTGAGCGTAGAAGAACTGAAATTGCCCGATGTTTGGCGGTTGATCCTAAATTCATTTTATTAGATGAGCCTTTTGCTGGAGTAGATCCAATTGCGGTTGAAGACATTCAAAACATCGTATCCAAATTAAAAGAAAAAAATATTGGGATTTTAATTACCGATCATAATGTTCATGAAACATTAAATATTACCGACAGAGCCTATCTGCTTTTTGAAGGATCGGTGTTAAAGGCTGGTACAGCCGAAGAATTAGCAGCCGACGAACATGTTCGTAGAGTTTATTTAGGCGAAAAATTTGAGTTACGAAAGTAGTAATTATTCAAATTCATCCCTCTTATTTTTTAAAGCAATTCCAAAAAGAATAAATATTTATTGATTATAATTGGTAATTTCGGTAAAATTATTCTAAATTTGCAGGCTAAAATGTATTTTAACTAACAATTTATCACTTAAACACTTAATAATCAAAATTTTAAGATATGCAAAACAAAGGTGCTATTAAATTTTTTGCAATAATATTTGCATTAGTATGTTTATTCCACTTATCATTTACTTTATGTACTCGTCAAGTTGAAAAAGAAGCGAAAGAATTTGCCAACAGTGGCGATATCGACGCAATTGCTACTAAAATGGCTAATGGAGATAATTTTAAAAAGGAATTTTACAAGGATTCCTTATTTAAAGTTAGCGAAAAATATTATTTGGACTCCATTTCAAATGAAGTAGTTTACAATTTTTTATGGTTAAGAAAATATACTTATAAAGATTGTAAAAACCGTGAGATAAATTTAGGACTTGACTTAAAAGGTGGTATGAACGTTACTATGGAAATTTCGGTTCCTGACATTTTAGTTGCCTTAGCAGGTAAAAATGCAAAAGACCCAAATTTTATCAAAGCAATGGAAATTGCGAGAATAAAATACCAAACCTCACAAACCGATTTCTTAACCCTGTTCACCAATGCTTACAAAGAAGTTGCTCCGAATGGTAAACTTGCTTCCATCTTTTCATTTAGTTTAGATAAAATTAAAACAAACTCCTCAAACGATGAGGTTATTAAAGTTTTAAGAGAAGAAACCGAAGCTGCTATTGACAGAACATATCAAATTTTACGTACTCGTATTGACCGTTTTGGGGTAGCTCAACCAAATATTCAAAAATTAAGTCAATCCGGACGTATTTTAATTGAATTACCTGGTATTAAAGAACCCGAGCGTGTTCGAAAATTATTACAAGGAACTGCCAATTTGGAATTCTGGAAAACGTATGAATTTATTGAAGTTTATCCTATTATAGAACAAGTGGATAAAAAAGTTGCTTCCATTTACGCAGGATTAGGGGATGCTATTGATTCCACCGGAAACATGTCCGATTCTACTAAATTAGCTATCCAATCCGAAGTAGTTAAACCCGATTCAATAAAAAAACCAGACACCTCTAAAACATTACCAACTACTCCTGACCAAGATAAAGTAAAATTTGCAAAAGAACACCCACTTTTTGCTTTATTATCTCCTAATTTTGATCAACAAACTGGTCAACCACAAAAAGGCCCAGTGGTTGGGGTTGCTCAATCTAAAGATACGTTGAAAATTAATAAAATGTTTGAATTGGTAAAAAACATTTTACCACGCGATTTACACTTAGCATGGACTCATAAAGCAATTGATGACAAAGAAATATTCCATCAATTAATCGCACTAAAAGGTGTTGGTGAAAAAGGACCAGCTTTAACAGGAGAAGTTATCACCGATGCACGTCAGGATTTTAGCGACCGTGGTGGTAACGAAATTGTGATGCAAATGAACACTACGGGTGCAAAAGTTTGGAAAAAAATAACTGGCGAAAACAAAGGAAAAGCAGTGGCCATTGTGCTAGATAATTTTGTTTACTCTTTTCCAGTAGTTCAAGATGAAATTCCAAATGGACGTTCGTCTATTACTGGTAATTTCACCTTAGAAGAAGCAAAGGATTTAGCTAATATCTTAAAAGCTGGTAAACTCCCTGCTCCTGCTCGTATTGTTCAAGAAGAAATTGTAGGACCAACCTTAGGTAAAGAATCCATTAATTCTGGTTTGATTTCATTTATAATCGCGTTTTTCTGTGTATTGCTCTACATGTGGTTATATTATAATAAGAGTGGTTTAATTGCAAATATTGCACTTCTCACAAATATCTTTTTCATCTTTGGTGTACTTTCAGCTATAGGTGCCGTACTGACTTTGCCAGGTATTGCTGGTATTGTTTTAACTTTAGGTATGGCAGTGGATGCTAACGTAATTATATATGAACGAATTCGTGAAGAATTACGAGCCGGAAAAGCCACACGATTAGCTATAACCGATGGATATAAAAACGCATACTCTGCAATTATTGATGGTAACGTAACCACTTTAATTACCGCAGTAGTACTTGTTATTTTCGGCTCTGGACCTATTAAAGGATTTGCCACCACTTTAATTATTGGTATTTTATCATCCATGTTTACTGCAATCTTTATTTCCAGAATCATTTTTGAATATTTCCTAGATAAAAAAATCAGTATTAGTTTCGACAATAAGTATACTCGATATTTTTTAACAAATACAAATGTTCCATTTATCAAAATACGCAAAAAAATGTATATTGCGTCTTTAGTGGTTGTTTTAATTGGTATTGGTTCATTATTTACAAAGGGGTTAAATTTTGGCATTGACTTTACTGGTGGTAGAAGTTATATTATTCGAGTAGACCAAAATGTCCAAACTAGTGATGTACGTGAAAAATTAACTGCAATTTTTGGTGAAGCACCTGAAGTTAAAATTTTCGGTTCTAATAATCAATTGAAAGTTACTACAAAATATTTAATTGACCAAGAGGGATCTGATGTTGATTCAATTGTTGAACGCAAACTATATGAAGGAATGCAATCATGCTTTAAACAGGCAATTCCATTTGAAGATTTTAGTACTAAAAATCAAGAAATTGGATTGCTCAGTTCTCAAAAAGTTGGGCCTACTGTTGCAAAAGATATTTTATATAGTGCGTTTTTAGCCATTTTTATTTCTTTATTAGCTATGTTTATTTACATTGCATTCCGTTTCAATAAATGGCAATATGGTTTTGCAGGTATGCTTTCGTTGGCTCATGATACCGTTATTACAATTTCACTGTTCTCCATTTTCTACGGAATACTTCCATTTTCTCTCGAAGTTGACCAAGCATTTATCGCTGCAATTCTAACAATTATTGGTTATTCTATTAACGATACGGTGATTATCTTTGACAGAATTCGTGAAAACACCTCTTTATATCCAAAACGGAGTTTACATGAAAACATGGATCATGCGATGAACAGCACCATAGGAAGAACCGTAAACACCGCAGGAACGACACTTGTTGTGTTAGTTGCAATTTTTGTTTTTGGTGGAGATGTTATCCGTGGATTTATTTTTGCTCTGTTAGTAGGTATTTTAATTGGGACATACTCATCTGTTTTTAATGCAGCTCCATTTGCTTTTGATTTAATTAACTGGTCAGAACGCAGAAAAAAAAATAAAATAAAATAATTTGAAAATAATTTAAATTCATATTAAAAACAGCCTTAAATGGCTGTTTTTAATATGTAACCATTATGTTTTTATCTTCGTATAATAAACATTCTAAAAAAAAGTACATATTTTTTTAGTTAAAAAAATTTTATTTTAAAAAAAATCATTATTTTAGCCACGACATTGGGAAAGTTAAAACAATAAACTATGAAATTTTTATACAAAGTAGGGTTATTTGTGCTTATGTTGTTAATTGTTAGCAATACAGCCATAGCACAACGCAGAAATTACTCACAGGAAGCTGATGCTGCTTACAATAAGTATCAATACAATGTAGCTGCAGAGCTATATAAAAAGGCTTATAATAAAGTTAAGAAAAACAGAGTAGAACGCAACCGTATTTTATTTCGCATTGCCGAATGCTATCGACTATCGGGTGATAACGATAATGCATTTAAACAATATCAGCGTCTAGAAAAAATTAACTATCAAAAAGATAGTCCGATTATCCTTATGCATTTAGGTGATTTAATGCGATGGAAAAAAGACTATTCAGAAGCTTTAAAATATTATAATCTTTATAAGGGATTGGAAAAGACCGATACTGTGATAAATTTTCGCATCAAATCATGCGAATTATCATCTCAATGGGTAAACAATCCTACCCGTCACGAAGTTGAAAATTTCAGAAAATTTAATAGTCGTGAAAATGACTGGGCTCCAGCATGGGGAAATCCTGGTAAAGGAAATATTATGTTTATCTCTTCCACTCGTGAAGGATCCAATGGTAAAGGCGTGGATGCATGGACAGGGCAAGCATTTTCGGACATTTGGCAATTTGAAAAACCAAAAAGCAAAAGTGCCGAATGGCCCGGCGAATGGGTTGGTCCAAAACCAATAGATGAAGAAAATGTGGTTACTACTCCAGCAAACGAAGGTGAAGCAGTTGCCAATATTAAAGGAACTACAATATATTATACATTCTGCCCTAATGAGAAAAAAACAGTATCAGGTTGTAAAATTTTTACCGCTCAAAAACGTGGTAAAAACTGGAAAGAAACCGAAATGGTTGTATTAGGTCCCGACTCGTTTGACTATGTTCACCCCGCAATATCTAGCGACGAATTAACCATGTACTTTGCTTCAAACCGTCCAGGCGGTCAAGGTGGGTATGATTTATGGGTAGCTAAACGCTCTCGCAAATCAAAACCTTTTGACGAAATTACAAACTTAGGACCAATTGTTAATACTTGGACACACGATATGTTTCCTACATTAAGAGGCGATTCAACTATTTATTTTTCATCTAAAGGACACCCTGGTTTAGGTGGGTTCGACCTATTTAAAACTCAATATTTAGGCGACAAAAAATACACTCCACCAGTTAATCTTCAATATCCATTAAATTCTGAAGGTGATGATATGAGTATTATTTTTGATGAATCTCCACTTTTAGACCCTCTGTCAAATTCAGCTTATTTAGAAAAAGGTTTTTTTGCATCAAACCGTAAAGGTAGTAGTCGTGGTGGGGATGATATTTATTTCTTTAAACTTCGACCTCTTATTTTTACTTTGTCGGGTATCGTTCGCGATAGCGTAACCCTCCAATTAATTACCGATGCGGATGTTTCAGTTACTGGATCCGATGGTTCTTCATTTAGTACAAAAACAGATGCTAAAGGATATTATTATTTTGGAAAAGATAAAATATTGCACAACGTAACTTATAGTATTACTGTTAAGAAAAAAGGATACTATGAAGATAAAAATACTAAAGCTAAAGAAACAACGGTTGGTTTAACCGAAAATAAAGATTTAAAACGCGACTTTAAACTTATTCCTATTCCAAAAGAACCTATCGTGTTACCCGACATTTTATATGAAATTGGTAAATGGGATTTAAAACCACAATACCAAGATTCATTAGCCGATTTGTATAAAATTATGGTTGAAAATCCGACCTTTGTAATTGAGTTGCGTTCACACACCGACGTTCGACCAATACCAATGACCAACGATACCCTTTCTCAATATCGTGCTCAATCGTGCGTTGATTACTTAATTCAAAAAGGTATAAACCCTGGTCGATTAGTTGCCAAAGGTTATGGCGAAAAAGTTCCACGTACACTTACTAAAGATACACGTTCGACATACAAAAATGAAGAATTTATTTTCTTAAAAGGCACTGTTTTAACCCCCGACTACATTAACTCACTTCAAGGAAAAAGTCAACAAGAGGCAGCTCACTCGCTTAACCGCCGTACTGAATTTAGAATTTTACGTGACGATTTTGTTCCACCAACAACCAATGATACTACTGTTAAAACTAATATCGTACAATTTGTAGCTACTCCTGGACAATATGTTTTAAATGTTAAAATCGAAGGCGACATCGTTAAAGCACCATGCATTTTAAATAATAGCCGTCAAATGGAGTTTAGCATTGTTCAAAATCAACCTAATATCCAATTTTCATACGAAGAAGCAATGAAACTTTTAAAAGAAGGCAGAATTACTACTGCAAACTTTGAAATGAAAGAAGCTGCAATTGATAAAGATGGTAACATTTTGGAAAAACAAATGATGACCTTAGAAAGCATACGTGTTGGAGAAGAATCTATCGAAAATGTTTCTGTTCAGGTTGTTAAAAACTTAAAAACTCCTATCGTATTTGGCGAAAACTCGTTTACAAGTAGTTTTGGCAAATATGAAGTAAATAAAACAAATAGTACAATGACAGTAACAACAAATACTGATAAATAAATTTCACTATTAATAAAGAAAAAAGCATCCTTGTAATACAAGGATGTTTTTTTTTATTTTTGTATCAAAAAAACATGATAAATTCCGAAAAATATATCGCTCGTGGAGTTTCTGCATCAAAAGAAGATGTTCATGCTGCTATTAAAAACATCGACAAAGGAATATTTACTAAAGCTTTTTGTAAAATAATCCCCGATTATTTAACTTCGGATGATAAATATTGCTTAGTAATGCACGCAGATGGAGCAGGCACCAAATCATCCTTAGCTTATGCATATTGGAAAGAAACTGGTGATTTAAACGTTTGGAAAGGAATAGCTCAGGACTCAATTGTTATGAATACAGATGATTTATTATGCGTTGGAGCAACAACCAATATAATGCTTTCATCAACCATCGGTAGAAATAAAAACAAGATACCCGGAGAAGTTATTTCTGCAATTATAAATGGAACAGAGGAATTTATTCAAGAACTACGTGATTTAGGTGTTGATATAAAATTAACGGGTGGTGAAACCGCCGATGTTGGCGATTTAGTTAGAACTATAATTGTTGATACAACGGTAATCGCTCGGTTGAAAAAAGAGGATATTATCGACAATTCTAACATTTCTGCAGGAGATGTAATTGTAGGATTATCCTCGTATGGACAATCAAGTTATGAAAAATACTACAATTCAGGTATTGGAAGCAATGGATTAACATCAGCTCGCCATGACATTTTTTCAAAAAAAGTTGCCGAAAAATATCCAGAAACATTTGATAACTTAATTGATTCAAACATTTCGTATTGCGGAAAATATTTTTTAACCGACCCCTCTCCTATTTTGGGTTTAGATATGGGTAAACTAGTGCTAAGTCCAACTCGAACTTATGCCCCAATTATTAATGAAATATTGAAAGATTATCGTAAAAAAATTCATGGAATGGTTCATTGTAGTGGTGGAGCACAAACCAAAATACTACACTTTATTGATAACCTTAATATTATTAAAGATAATTTATTTCCAGTTCCACCATTATTTTCAATTATTCAAGAATCAGCACAAACCGATTGGAAAGAAATGTACAAAGTGTTTAATATGGGACACCGAATGGAACTATATGTTCCCTATGAAGTATCAGATGATATTATTTCTATTTCTAAGTCGTTTGGCGTTGATGCTAAAATTATAGGAAGATGTGAAAAAGGTGATTCAAAAGTTACACTAACATCCGAAAAAGGTGAGTTTATTTATTCAAAATAATGATAATCGCACTTTTTGCTTTGTTTATAAAAAAAAATAGTTGACTTTATTTATTTTTTCCTATTTTTGACAAAGAATAAACAAAAACCAAATAATTAATCAAAATGAAAAGAAAATCGTTCCGCTTTTTACTAGCAATGTTTTTTGCAGTAATTGGATTGGTGAATATGGCTCAAAACCAATCGCCAGTTCCGCAATATTACAATTTATCCAAAGCCGATCATTTTATTTTAATGCAAAAGGCATCGGAAAATCCAAACGTGATAAACCAATACGTCATTTATGAAAATGACCTAAAACAGTTTATCGAAAACATGAAAAACAATAACACAACAAAATCGACAAAAACAGACACTGCCCAAAACAACTTAAAAATTATCCCTGTTGTTTTCCACATTGTTCATAATTATGGAGCCGAAAACATTAGTGATGCACAAATTAACGATGCTATTACTCGATTAAATATTGATTACAATAAAACAAATATTGATACTATTCCAGGTTTAAATACTTATGGACCTTTTAATGATCGTAGAGCAAATGTTGGCTTAGAATTTCGTTTAGCTAAAATAGATCCTAATGGCAATTGTACTAATGGCATCGACAGAGTTCATGATATTAGAACCGACTATGCTTATTACGATTTATGTAGCGACTATGCTTGGGATCCAAAAAAATATTTAAATGTTTATACTGTTGCATTTATTTATCCTGAAGGAATTAATTTACCCGATGGAGCTGCAATTGGTGGAATGTCCGTATTTCCCCCTTCAAATCCGTTAACCTCGCTATTTACTAATGGGGATACTTTAGCTGATGGAGTTTTAATTCGTCACGATGGCATTGGTTCTATTGGAACGGCAACCAACTTAATGGGGCAACCAATTAATGCTTTAAACAGAACATTTACCCACGAACTTGGACACTATTTCAATCTGTATCATCCATTCCAAAACATGAAATTAACATTAGGTATTTTACCATCTATGGGAAGTGATGGTTGTGCCACAAGTGGTGGATTTTTAGGATTAACTACATTCAATGGCGATGAAGTAGACGATACTCCTCCAATAATTACAGCTAATCAAAATACTTCTTTAGAATGTATTCCAGTGGGTGTTCGCAACACTTGTACAAACAATGTAAGTGGTTATGGCGATGAACCCGACATGGTTGAAAATTACATGGATTATCAATTTGGATATTGTACAAATATTTTTACACTCGGGCAAAATCAAAGAATTCAAGCCACATTAATGTCGGATAGAAGAATTTTATGGTCATATGAAAATTTAGTTACAACAGGTGTTTGGGATGCATCATTCCAACCATTATGTACTCCAAAAGCTGATTTCACATACACTTCGGGGACTATATGCACTGGATCAACCGTTAACTTTAATGATGTGTCGTTTAATGGAGTTGTTGAGTCACGTTCATGGACTTTTAATGGAGGAACACCATCAACTTCTAGTTCGGCAAATCCAACAATTACATATTCAACGCCTGGCACCTATTCAGCAAAATTAGTGGTAACTAACGCCACTGGTCAAGATAGTATAATTAAAGATGCTATTATTACGGTAACTTCATCAACGGCCTCACACACCGGAGATATTTTTCAAGATTTTGAATCGGGCTTAGGCGATTGGACAATTGTAAACCAAGGTGGAAACACATGGATGGACACTGCTTCGGTATTTTATAACGGCACACACTGCTTAAAAATACAAAACTTTGAAAACAATCCAAGTGGCAGTTATGATGAGTTTATTTCACCAAGTTACGATTTATCTCACATATCAGGAGTTGCTCGAATAAAATTCCACTTGTCTTATTCACCAAAAGAAGTTGCAGATAATGCATTGGCTCAATTACTTTATGGTACTAGTAGTGCCGACACAATTTATGACCGTCTTCAAGTATTTATTTCTACCGATTGTGGTAAAACTTGGATTTCAAAATACAGTAAATCTGGTGCTGGACTTATGACAAATAATACATACACTACAACTGCATACACCCCTGCAAGTTTAGCAGATTGGCGTGAAGAAACTGTTCTTTTAGGTGGGATTTCTGATAAATCGAATATTCGCATAAAATTTAAGTTTTTCGCTAAAGGTGGTAACAATATTTTTATCGATAAAATATGTACAGGCGATTGCGGTACTACTAATATTAATGATGATATTGTAGCTAATATGCAACTTGGAGTTAATCCAAATCCTATTTCTAATAGTTCAGTTATTTCTTTCTATTTAATTGAAAATTCAACCGTACAAATTTCGATTTATGATGCACTTGGAAACGTAATTTCAATGCCTTCGAGTCAAAAATTTGGAGTTGGTGGTCATCAAATTTCATTAGAAAAAGAAATATTTAAATCATCAGGTATGTACTTATTAAAAGTACTTGTTAACGATAAAATAATAACTCGTAAAATACTTGTACAGTAAGAAAATCAACTTAAAGAAAGGGAAAAAATACTTTTTCCTTTCTTTTTTAAGAAAAAAAAGCTGAAAGGTTTGGCTAATTAAAAAAAAAATCAGATATTTGCAGTCCCAAATAAAAAATAGAAGTAAATTTTTAAGATAAAAACATAGAAAAATGGCACGAGTTTGTGAAATTACCGGAAAAAAAGTGATTACAGGAAATAACGTATCTCACTCAAATATAAAGACTAAAAGAACTTTTAAACCAAATTTACAAAATAAAAAATTTTGGGTTCCTGAATTAGAAGATTTTGTTCATCTTAAAGTTTCAGCAAAAGGAATTAAACATATCAATAAAAAAGGTGTTTTAAATGCTATGAATGATGCATTTGTTAAAGGACATCTAAAATAATTTTGTTTTTATAAGGTTAAACTGCTACAATTTTTATTGTAGCAGTTTTTTTTTATTATTGAATAAATTTTGACTAAGTTTGTGTAAAGCAAAACAAATGACTTACATTAAAAGAGCTTCCATTTTTATATTATTTCTCTCTGGATTTTTTATGTCCAAAGCTCAATCCGAATTTGATGTTTACCAAATCAGTGGTCAAGTTTTGCTTTCAGATAGCATTACGCCAATTTCATTTGCTCACATTAAAACATTAAACCACAAACAAATATTTATTTGCGATTGGTTTGGGCACTATACAATTGTTGTAAATAAAAGAGAGTCGATAAACTTTTCATCGGTGGGTTGCAAAGCTAAAACAATTTTTATTGCAGACACTTTTTCGACAAATCGATTAATTTTAAACATCTATCTATCTCCCGACACTCTAATACTCACTGAAACAACAATTTATGATTTACCTACTTATAAACAGTTCATTAACATGGTAGCTAAACTCGATATTCCTGATGATGACTATGAACGAGCCAAAAAAAATCTTAGTCCCGACATGATTCAACTTTATTTAGAAAAAATGGATATGGATTTCAGTATGAATTATCGTAACTACGTTTTACAAAGCGTAGATAAATTATACTATAAAGGACAAATGCAACCAAACACCCTATTTAATGTTTTTAATTGGATAAAACTTTATAAAGCTATTCAAAATGGCGATTTCAAAAAAAAGAGAAAATCACAATAAATCAATAAAAAAAACGTATTAACTCCATTAAATAAGATTCTTATCTTTGCAACAAAAAAGTAGGTATATTTCAATGAAACTTCTCTTCCAAATTCTAATATCAACATTAATAATTACAAATTATATTTTTGCCCAAGAATCAGCGACTGTATACGGAAAAATAACCGATCATGATGGAAAACCCATTGAACTTGTTAATATTGCTATTATGGGTTTACCCGGTGGTACGACTACAAATAATGAGGGGAAGTATGAACTTTTAGTTCCCGTAAATAAAGAAATAAAAATTGTTGCATCATTTGTTGGATATAAAACTCAACAAATTACATTAATCTTAAATCCTGGCATTAGGAAAAATATAAATTTTACACTCCAAACAACATCAACCGAATTAAATCCATTTGTAATTGAAGAAAAAAGCACAAATCAAATAGGTTTTACACGAATTAACACCAAAGAAGCGAGTTTTATACCTACCCCATCGGGCAGTATCGAATCGTTGATAAAAACCCAGCTTGGAGTAAGTTCAAATAACGAACTAAGCTCACAATACAATGTTAGAGGTGGAAATTATGATGAAAATTTAATTTATGTAAATGAAATTGAAATCTATCGGCCTTTCTTGATTCGTTCGGGACAACAAGAGGGTTTAAGCTTTTTAAATTCAGATTTAGTAAATAACATTCAGTTTTCGGCAGGAGGATTTGATGCAAAATACGGCGACAAAATGTCATCGGTTTTAGACATTGAATATAAAACTCCAACTAAATTTGCTGGATCAGCAACAGCTAGTTTACTTGGTGGCTCCTTTCATATCGAAAATATTTCAAAAAATAAAAAAATCACATATTTAGTTGGCGTTCGATACAAATCAAATTCATACCTATTAAAAAGCATGGAAACAAAAGGCGACTATAAACCCTCTTTTGCCGATGCACAAACTCTTGTAACGTATACTGTTAATAACAAACTTGATTTCAACTTTTTAGCACATTATTCTAATAACAAATTTCAACTAATACCACAAACACGCGAAACCAGTTTTGGAACCATACAACAAGCACTAAAATTAAAAATTTATTTTGATGGACAAGAAATAGATCAATTTGACACATACACTACAGCTTTTTATGCTAATTGGAAGCCAACAGAAACATCAAAATATAAATTTATTGTTTCGATGTTTAAAAGTGATGAGTCGGAAACATACGATATTCAAGGTCAATACTGGCTCGATGATTTAGAAACCGATTTTGGAAAAGAAAATTTTGGAGATGCAACTTTTAATCGAGGTGTTGGAACTTTTTTGGAACATGCTCGAAACAGATTAAAAGCAACGGTAATAAATACCGAAGCAAAAGGCGAGCATAAACATGCTAACCACAAAATATCATGGGGTACAAAATTTCAATTTGAACACATTAACGATAAGTTAAATGAATGGAATATGACTGATTCTGCTGGTTATATTAGCCCCCATAGACCCGACAGCCCTGGAGAATCTACCCAACTTGGAAACCCATCACGAAATTTAGAAATGACATCTTTTTATGAAAGTCAAAATATTCTTAATTCAGCTCGTTTTACTGGATATGTTCAAGACAATTGGAAAATTGATGGAGACAGTAATCGTTTAGTAATTGTTTATGGAATTCGATATCAATTTTGGTCAGTTAATCAACAGTTGCTAATAAGTCCCCGAGCTACAATATTTTATCGTCCTTCACGATTAAAAAACAAGTCGTTCCGTTTTTCTACTGGGATTTATCAACAACCCCCTTTTTATCGCGAATTGCGAAGTTTAAATGGCAGTTTAAATACCGATGTTAAATCACAAACCTCCTATCATTTTGTATTAGGGTACGACTCGTTTTTTAATTTATGGGATAGACCATTTAAATTTACATCAGAAATATACTATAAGTATTTAAACAACCTAATACCATACGAAATTGATAATGTAAGAATTAGATATTACGCAAAAAATAATGCCAACGGCTATGCTACCGGCTTTGACATGAAACTTATTGGCGAATTTGTACCAGGCATCGACTCATGGTTAACTGTTTCGATAATGCAAACCAAAGAAGATATATTAGATGATGTTAAATACACCTATTTTGATGCATCTGGAAAAGTGATAAAACCATCAATAACTAATATTCCAGTAGATACAGTTATTTCTTCTCCAGGATTTATTCCACGTCCAACCGACCAGAGAGTAAATGTAAACTTATTTTTTCAAGACTATATCCCAAATAACCCAATGTTTAAAATGCACTTAAACTTAGCCTTTGGAACCGGTTTACCATTTGGAGCACCAAGCAAGCCTAAATATACTCATACCTATCGCATGCCACCATATCGCCGTGTAGATATCGGATTTTCGGCTCAATTATTTACTGAATCGGGTCTATCTGAACGTAAGGGATTTTGGAAAAATATAAAATCTTCATGGATTAGCTTAGAAATATTTAATTTACTTCAAATTAGCAATACAATATCGTACATTTGGATTACCGATATCTATAATAATCGCCTGCCTATTCCAAACTATTTAACTCCTCGTCAGCTTAATGCAAAACTTATTGTAGAGTTTTAAATGGATTTGATTAATTTAATGTTTTAAAAATATTTAGTATGAAA
>CAZFPO010000049.1:0-18695 GCA_964521105.1 uncultured Lentimicrobiaceae bacterium
ATCCACCAGCTGGTGGACACGAGTTCATCCGTCAGCTGACGGACGTTCCCGCTACATTAAAGTTTTGATTTTTCAAAACTTTTTTATTTCTGTAAAATTACAATTAGCTATGTATACTGTTTATGTATTGTTTTCAAAGATTCATGACAAAATATACATTGGCTTCACTTCTAATCTTGAAGCTCGAATTTTCTCACACAATTCTGATAAAAATAATGGATACACTAAACGTTTCAAACCTTGGGAAGTTGTTTATTCTGAAAAATTTGATACAAAAACAGATGCCATGAAGCGTGAAAAAGAATTAAAAAGTTTTAAAGGAAGAGAATTTATTAGAAAAAAAATATTACTTCAAATTTAAGCGGCGGATTCATATCCACCAGCTGGTGGACACGAGTTCATCCGTCAGCTGACGGACGTTCCCGCTACTAAAAAATCCATGAAATTACTTTCATGGATTTTTATATTTTGACAATAAAGAATCTAAAAATAAGCTAAAATTTGTACGAAAAACCAACTCCTAAAATCTCTTTAAACTGTGTTCGTGGTCCTTTAGCATCTTTTATCCCATCATTATTTGTGTCAACCGAAATATCAATATCATCATCGTAAATAAGCTGAGTACTAATGTTTAAATTAATGTATTTATTTACTTTAAATGCAATTAAGGTTTCCCAGTTTACATCTATTCGTTCAGGATTTTTCAGATAATTTGAAAAAAGGTCGATTTTTGTAGTAAATGCGACATTTTTCAAAAATTCACTTTCAAATTTATTTCGGGTATAAATTATTCGTATATATCCTCCAAATTCACTTTTAAACATTTTCCCTTTAGTAAGTAAATTTCCATTCAAATCATAAGTGGCTTTATCAACTCCAAATGCACCTGCATTAGCCATCATTTGATTATTCACAATAGTAAGTTTGCCGGTAACGGGAGCAATAAACATACTTAAATAATTATTCGGTTTATAGTCAAGACCTAAAGCAACCAGTGCATAAGCTGGGGCTAACCAATCCGAAATTTTCACCGAATCGTTTGGATAATTATACCCAGGAGTCATTTGTGTTTTAAAATTAAATAAAGCAGCATAATAAAAGTTTTTAAAAGCCTCTTGACCAAATTTTGAAACTAAATCAATTTTGTCATCCATTTTTTTAAATTTTTTCTCTTTTCCTTGCCTTAATATACCATATCCTAAATCCAATGAATTATCCCAAACGCTTTTATTTTTTTTATAATTTAAAAAAGTGCTTAAAAAGCCATTTAAAGCTAATGAATTTTCACCACCAGCAGCCCAATTTGTTAACGATGTTTGAGCTAATGAAATACTAAAAACCCCTCCACTCTTCCATCCATCTAACGAATCGGCAGTTTTTGTACGCAATTTTTTCTCTCCATCAACTACTTGAGAGTTAGATACTAAAACAAAAATTGCAAAAAATGAGATAAATAAAATTGATTTTTTCATATTTTTTTTTACACAAATTTAATATAAAAACCATATAAAACTTAATGTTACTTTATTCATCGAAAAAATTAATAACAATTTGTTGTTATAAAATTAATTGATTTGCTTGTTATTTATTTATTGAACTTGAATAATTTTGTCGATTAAATCAATTAAAATGGATAAAATAACAACTATAATATTCGATTGGGGCGATACCTTAATGAGAGATTATCCAGATCTATCTGGACCAATGTGCTCATGGGATTATGTTGAATTAATCTCCAATTCAGATGTAGTTGTAAAAGAACTTTCAAAAAATTATCAACTTATTGTTGCAGCAAATGCCGATGAATCAAATTCAGAACAAATAGCTTTGGCATTAGATAGAGTAGGATTAAAACATTTCTTTACATATTTTTTTTCATCAAAAGAAATTGGCGTAAAAAAACCAAATATTGATTTTTTTGAACACATTTTTCAAAAATCCAACATTAAGCCAACCGAAAGTATTATGATTGGGAACACTTATGAAAAAGACATCGTTGGAGGAAAAAATGCAGGAATGAAAACTATATTTTTTAACGAATTTAATAAAAGTGGTGATTACCCCTTAGCCGATTTCACAATTAATAACATGTTAGATGTTTTAAACATTATCTAACGAAATTCAATTAGTAACAAAAAAACAATCAAATATGAAAAAAGCAGGTCTATTATTTTTATTATTATCAATATTTCAAATTATTTATGCACAATGTCCACAATGCTCAATCGACGAAACATATAGTGTGAGTCCAGCTAAACCATCAATTTCTGCCGATACTTTACCTGATGCATTTGCAAATCAGCCATACAACGAGCAAATTCAAATTTACTTACCCGCACAATTTTTACACAGTTCGGGAATGACTGTTACCTTAAACAAAATTCAAGTATTAAGTGTAACAGGTGTACCTTTTGGTATGCAATTTCAATCAAGCTCCGCCACAAATATTTTCTTTCCAGCACAATCTCCGCCCACCACCGAGCATGCTTGTGCTACATTTTGCGGCACCCCTTTGGTTCCAGGCAATTATGCCATTACAGTATATGTAAAAGCATGGGCTGGAACTGTTGTAGGAGAACAAACTTCTGAAGATTTTTTTACATTGTTTTTAAAAGTTTTACCCGCTCCTGCATCAAATAATGGTTTTACTATTTCAAACTCACAAGGTTGTGCCCCACTTACTACCTCTTATACAGTGAATCGTCCTAGTGGTGGAGATAGTCGTTTTTCATATCAATGGAGTTTTGGCAATGGTAATAACTCTTCAGTAGAAACCCCTGGTTCACAAACTTATCCTAATGCTGGAACATTTCCAGTTACATTAACAACAACAATTGACACTCTTAATTCATTTTACATTAATGCACTGCAAATATTAACTTGTCCAATTAGCAATTGTAATGACAATGTTCTTGGAGTAATTGGTCGACCCGATTATTATTTTATACTAAAAAGAGGTAGCACAACCGTATACCAATCCTCAGCCATCGATAATGCCGAAGCACCTGTTTCATATTCATTTAGCGATATTGCTTTAGAAAACGATGTATATACTATTCAGGTTATGGATGAAGATGGAGGGTTAAATGGTTCAAATGATGCTTGTGGCTCGGTTAGTTTTAATGGTCATCAAACCGGATGGTTACAACTACAATCGAGCAATGGTGTTATTGTTCGCTTTCAAATAATGCATCCCACATTAACATTTACCGATTACGATACTATAACAGTATATCCATCTCCCAATACACCAATTTTAACATCTAATCCCGGAGATTCTGTATGCTTTGGAAATGCAATTGAAATTACGGCATCAGATATTGGAAATTACCTTTGGTATAAAAATGACACTATAGTTCCTAATGCCGAAACTAATTCATTATCTGTTATTTATTCAGGTTTATATAAAGCAAATATTACAAACGAATTTGGATGTTCGAAATGGTCGGCTGCAAAAAATATTTTCATGAAACCCATACCAACTCAACCAACATTTTGGGTAACAGGCAATTTATTACAAACAAATGCCTCTATGATTACAAATCAGCTACAATGGTATGTTTTAGATCAAAATAATGAAGGCATTCCAATACCAAGTGCTACTTCACAAACATATACAATTCAGGAAAGTGGAAAATATTTTTTAACTGCTAAAAACTACTTTCAGTGTGTTGTTTCTTCTGATAGTGTTGATGTTGAGCACACCAATGTATCGATTGATGAATCGGTGTTTAACGAATCCCTAAAAATATATCCAAATCCAACTTCAAATATTTTAAATATTAATTTTGACAATAGTGTTGGTATTGACCGATTAATGATATACAATTTTATAGGACAATTGATGTTTGAACAAGTAATTGACTCTTTTCAAAGTGCAATTCAATATTTGCTTGATGTTTCAACCTATGCTAAAGGAAATTATTTGTTGATATTATCAAATCAGAAAAATCAATACAAACACAAGTTTATAGTGAGATAAAAAAAACATAATAATTTAAGACGCTATCGCAAGGTAGCGTTTTTTTTATAAGTACAAAAACAAACAATGACAATTTTTATTAGATTTGTAGTGAAAAATAGCAAAAGAAACACAAAAAAACTGAGGTATAACAAAGATGAGGAAAACTCCAGTTTTGTTATAGTTTAAATTGAAGATAAGAATAGTGTTGAATTTGTAACGTTCATATAGTAAAATTCAGATTCAGAGTTTTGATATTTTTAAAATATGGAGCAAAATTAAGTTAATTGAGAAAATAAAAAACAAATTATGATTAAAAAGTCTTTATTATTGGTTCTTTTAGTAAGTTTTTATTGGGGATTTTCTCAAAAATTAGCATATAAAATATTTACTAAAGAGGGCAAAGAGTCTTCGTACAATGCCTTAATTGAAGCCGCAAAAACGGCTGATATTGTTATGTTTGGTGAATTGCATGACGATGCAATAATTCATTGGCTCGAATATGAATTTGCCAAAGATATGTTTAAACAATCAGGAAAACCGATAATATTGGGAGCCGAAATGTTTGAATCGGATAATCAAGATATTTTAAACGAATATTTGCAAGGTTTTATTAAAGAAAAAAGCTTTACCGATGATGCTCGTTTATGGTCAAATTACAAAACAGATTATCAACCAATACTTGCATTTGCTAAAGAATCGAAGATACCGTTTATAGCTACAAACATTCCACGAAGGTATGCGTCAATGGTAAATTCTGGAGGGTTTGAAGCACTAGAAAAACTTTCGATTGAAGCTAAACAATGGATAGCTCCACTCCCACCAAAATATAATGGTGATTTGCCGGGATATAAAAAAATTAAAAAATCAATGGGAACTATGCCTGGCGGAATGGGACATGGTAAAAGCCCCGATAATTTGGCTAAAGCCCAAGCTATTAAAGATGCAACCATGGCATATTTTATTTTAAAAAATTATAAATCAGGCTCAATTTTTATACATTATAACGGATGCTATCATTCCGATGATTATGAAGGAATTGTTTGGTATATCAAATCAGAAAATCCATCACTGAAAATATTAACGATTTCTCCTAGTCGTCAAAATTCGATAGATAAATTAGAAGATGAATATTTGAATAAAGCTGACTTTATCATTGCTGTACCTTCCAGTATGACAAAAACTCAATAATACATTATATCATTTTTAATCAATAATATATCCCATGAGATTTTCATTAAAATTTTTCCGAAACTTTATTTTGACTTTTTGTTTTATTTCGTCCTTATCGATTTTTGCTCAAACGCAACAATCGCTTTATTTTAGAGATGCTGTCCGACTTGCTGAGCAAAACACAGTAGGATTTGAAACGTTGAGTAATCGATATAGCATAACTCAAATTAATAATAATTTGTTTTTGTCAGCCATTGCCAAAGTAAATTCAAATTTTTCGGAAACTAAATTAGTCGAAAAAGGGATTATACTTCGTTCAAAGGTTGGAAACATCGTTTCATTATTTATTCCTGTTGAAAGTTTGCGAGGTTTTTCTACAATTCAAGGGATTCAATATATTGACATCGCTCAAAAATTCGATGTTAATTTAAATAAAGCGGTTAAAGATACCAGAGTTGATAGTGTTCAAAAAGGATTAGGGTTGCCAGCTGCTTTTAGTGGTAAAGATGTAATTATTGGCATTACTGATTGGGGATTTGACTATACTAATCCAATGTTTTACGATACGTTAATGCAACATACTCGAATTTTAAAAGCTTGGGATCAATTTCGAAATAGCGGTCCTGCCCCACTCGGCTTTAATTATGGAACCGAAATTGACGGCGAAACAGCTCTTTTATCGGCTCAATGCGATACGTTTAATATTTATCAATGGGCAACACACGGAAGTCATGTTGCTGGCATTGCCGGAGGAAGTGGCGCTGGAACAATTTACCGAGGCGTGGCATACGAAGCCAATTACCTACTTGCAACATTTTTAGTTGACGAAGCAGCAGTTTTAGATGCATTTGTTTGGCTTAAAACAAATGCCGAAAACATGCATAAACGATTAGTTGTTAACATGAGTTGGGGGTTGTATTGGTTTGGCACACTCGATGGTAGTTCTTTATTAAGCCAAGCAATTGATACAATGTCATCACACGGTGTTGTTTTTGTATCGAGTGGTGGAAATAATGGCGATGTTAATTATCATATTAAAAAAACTTTTATTTCGCCTGATGATACCATAAAAACAATTGTTGGATTCGACAACTACTCTTACTATCCAAAAATGTGGGGGCAAGCCATAACAATGTGGGGCGAACCCGAAAAATCGTTTGAATTTAGTATAAAAATATTAGATGCATCGTACAATTTGCTTGAAGAAACTCCTTTAATTTCAACTGAATCAAATACGGGTTATGTCGAAAATTTCATTGTAATGAATCAAGACACAGTATTTTACAACTATATGTTAGAATCAGCAAATCCTTTGAATCAACGACCACACATCCACCTTCGAGTTCGGAACAGGAACACTAGTAATTATAAAATTGCGTTATATTTAACATCTCAAACGGGCACAGTTCACTTGTGGAATGTTATTGAATTGACAAATGGAGTTGGCAACTGGGGGTCACCGTTTATAGCTCCAAATTCAAATTGGACAGAAGGCGATTCACAATACAGCATTGGTGAACCATCGTGTACAAAATCGGTAATTAGTGTTGCAGCACATGGTAGCGAAACTATTTTCAACGGCACCATAGCTGGAGGAAATATAGCTAGCTTTTCGAGCAAAGGTCCTACCATTGATGGAAGAGTTAAGCCCGACATATCGGCACCCGGTGTAAATATTACATCATCCATATCTTCATTTACTAACCAAGCATACGCTCCTCAGGACATTGTAACTTCGGTTCCATTTAATAGCAGAAATTATGTTTTTTTAAAATTTTCGGGCACATCAATGTCGGGACCCATGGTTACTGGAATAGTAGCATTAATTCTCCAAGCAAATCCAACATTAAGTTCAGTTCAAATTAAAGATATACTACGACAAACTGCACGTGAAGACATTCGCACAGGTACACTACCCGATACTGGTTCTACTCAATGGGGATGGGGAAAAGTTACTGCAAACAGAGCCATTAAATTAGCTTTAGAAACCGAACAAATTGGATATTTTCAAAAAAGTGGAAAAAGCATGATTTATCCCAATCCAGCAACAAATTTTATTCATTTCATTAATGATGAAAACTTTGAACCAATACAGATTGAAATTTTTGATTCATTTGGAAAAAAAGTTTATTATAGCAATTTAAATTCAAATATTTTAGATGTAACTTTTCTCGAAAATGGATTTTATATTCTAAAAATCCAAGATATTCATCGAAATATTTCAATTCAAAAACTTGTAAAAAGATAATGATATGCCCACTCTACCATCAGGCTCATTAATAAGTTATATGAGCTCAAAAGTTAAAGCTCATGGCGGTATAAACCTAGCTCAAGGATTACCTGGTTTTAATCCTCCTATTGAACTATTAGAATGTATACGAAATGCTACATATAAAAAAGTGCATCAGTATCCCCCTGGCACAGGCAATATCAGACTATCTGATTATATAGCAGAGAGTTTGAGCCCTGATTTAAAAATTACTCGAAACGAAATTTTAATGACCTGTGGTGCAACCGAAGCCCTGTCCTTATTATTCTTATATTTAACTCAAAAAATTAAAGAAAAATTTTCAGTTTTATCGTTCGATCCAGCATACGAAAGTTACTCACGCTTACCAAAACATTTTAACATTCCTTACATTCCATTTGGCAATATTGAAACCAATTGTATTGATTTTGAAGCACTAAAAAAAACAATTAACGAAAACAATGTAAAAATTATTTTTGTTAGCTCACCCGGAAATCCTCATGGAAAAATAATACCCCAAAACGAACTCGATACGTTGTGCCAAATGGCTAAAGAGCTAAATTTTTACATTATTTTTGATGCCGTGTACAAAGAACTTTACATTGAAAAACAAGCTCCGCAACCCTTTGAACATTTTGGACATAACCTTTTTTATGTAAATAGTTTTTCAAAACTTTTATCGATTACAGGGTGGCGAATTGGTTATTTATTAGCCGATAGTTCACACATGCAAGCCATTCATAGCATGCACGATTACACGGGCTTATGTGTTCCTTCGGTTTTGCAAGAGGCTTTAATTGATTATCTGGAAGAGTATAATGGTGGTGAAAAATACATTAGTAATATACGACAAAATGTGATGAACTGTTTTAATATCCTTACTCCCACCCTAAATAAACTAAATTTTGAGATTCCAAAAATTGATGGAGGATATTTTATTTGGGCAAAGCTACCCCCTAACTATAATTGTGGTTTTGATTTTGCCGAAAAACTATATAAATTTGAAAAAATAGCTGTTGTGCCAGGTGTTCATTTTTCGGAAAATGCAAAAAATTATATTCGAATTAACGTTGCCCGCTCACAATCCGAACTCGAAAATGCAAAAAATGGTATAGAACGATTTATTTTAAGCAACCTGTAAGTTTGTGTAATAGCTTCTTTAAAAAATTATACATTTTTAATTTAAAAATTTGTCAAAAAAATTTCTATGGTGATTAAATTAAACTTAAAGTATTATATTTGCCCCAATTAGTAACAAAAAACAAAAAATCATGATTGAAAAGATTACAAAATCGGAACAAGCATTTGAACTTGAAGACAAGTATGGTGCACACAATTATCATCCACTACCAGTTGTTATATCTAAAGGCGAAGGTGCATTTGTATGGGATGTTGAAGGAAAAAAATATTTCGATTTTTTATCTGCTTATTCGGCAGTTAATCAAGGACATTGTCATCCAAAAATTATTAATGCTCTAATTGATCAAGCACAACGTTGTACTCTTACTTCTCGTGCATTTTATAATGACCAATTGGGTGTTTATGAAAAATTTATTACCGAATATTTTGGTTACGACAAAGTTTTACCTATGAATACCGGAGCAGAAGCAGATGAAACTGCTTTAAAATTATGTCGTAAATGGGCTTATGAAAAAAAGGGCGTTCCCGAAAATCAAGCAAAAATAATTGTTTGTGAGGGAAACTTTCATGGAAGAACAATTACTGTTATTTCCATGAGTAACGACCCAGATTCTTATGGCGGATTTGGTCCTTTTACACCTGGTTTCATTAAAATTCCATATAACGATTTAGGTGCTCTTGCAAAAGCTTTAGAAGATCCAAACGTTTCGGGCTTTCTTGTTGAACCTATTCAAGGTGAAGCTGGTGTTTTTGTACCCGAAGAAGGCTATTTGAAAAAAGCTTACGATTTATGCAAAGCTAAAAATGTATTGTTTATTGCAGATGAAGTTCAAACCGGAATTGCACGTACAGGAAAATTATTGGCTTGCGACCATGAAGACGTTAAACCTGATGTGTTAATATTAGGCAAAGCTCTTTCTGGTGGTGTTTTTCCAGTATCTGCTGTTTTGGCAAATAATGAAGTGATGCTATGTATTAAACCTGGTGAACACGGTTCTACTTTTGGTGGAAATCCAATAGCATGCCGTGTTGCTATTGCTGCTCTTCAAGTTGTTACTGACGAAAAATTAGCTGAAAAATCCGAATACTTAGGAAAAATTTTCCGTGCTGAAATGAAAAAATTCCAAAGTCAAACCGATAGAATTGAATTAGTTCGTGGTAAAGGTTTACTTAATGCAGTAATCATTCGCCCTAAAGATGGAAAAGAAGCATGGGACGTATGCGTTCGCATGAAGGAGCTTGGAGTTTTAGCTAAACCTACACATGGACACATTATTCGTTTTGCACCACCATTGGTAATTACAGAAGAACAGTTAATGCAAGCAATTGAACTCATAAAAGAAGCTATTTTAACTGTTTAATATTATTTAAAAATAATTAAAGGAGAGTAAATAATTTTCTCTCCTTTTTTTTTACCATAAAATATTCATTAAAAACAAGTTTTATATCGAAAAGAAAATATTTTTGTTAAAATTAAAGGTAGTATATAAAAAAGTGTGTATTTCAACATTTCAAATCGACAACATATATCTTTTAAAGAAAACGTAATCAAAAAATTAAATCCAAAATATCATCATCAATATCCGAATTATGTGAGTTTCCATCAGGATTATCTTTATCGTAAAAATATACTGGTAGTTTTACAAATAAGCCGGGTGCAAAATAGTCTTTTTTTAGAACCCTACGGTAACGCATATCGATTCCGGCAAAACAACTAAGCCATGCTGAAGTTTGAAATCCTGGAACAACATAAAATGGCTTTGTACCAATTTCAACCAAAGGACCAGCCGAAACTCCTAAAAATCCAATTCCTGTTTGAAATTCAGAATAAATCCTAATTTTATGCTTGTCAAATTCAATCCCACCGTCTATACTAACTGGTAGAACATACACATTCCAATACGCAGTTTCCAAAGCAAACGAAGCGGTAACTTTTTCACCACCAAAATTAACATGAAGCATGGGTCCAACTGTCCATATTTCTTGGGATTTTACTTTTACATTTGATAATACAAGCAATAAACTAAATATTACGGTTTTTAAAAACAATTTCATAGAAGTATTTTTTCTTTAATTAGCATTAATCGTAAAATATTTAAACTTTCAAAAGCAGCTCTTTTAATATTTACTAATCTATCATTTCCAAATACATATTGTTTAGCCTCAATCCTTTTCCCATTGGATACTGAAATCCATACATAACCAACTGGTTTATTTTCAGTTGCACCATTTGGACCAGCAATTCCAGTAATCGCAATTGAATAATTAGTCTTCGTTAAATTATTTACTCCTTCAACCATTTCAATCGCTGTTTCGCGGCTAACAGCTCCATATTTTTTTAAAGTTGAATTTTTCACCCCTAATATATTCATTTTTAGTTCATTAGAATATGAAACAACTCCACCCTGAAAAAATTGGGAACTCCCTGAAATACTGGTTATTATATGCGATAAATAACCACCAGTGCAACTTTCGGCAACACTTAATGTAGAATTTAAGCGATTAAGCATATTTCCAATATTTCCAACTAAGTTTTCATTATCATAGCCCCATATTGCATCGCCAATTATTGAATTTAATTGAGATATTAAAAGTTCACATTGCTTTGTTAATTCGTTTAAATTTTCTCCCTCAATACTTACGCGAATTTTTACATCACCCGGTTCAGGGAGATAAGCAATTTGGACATTTGAAGGAATAGAAGCCTCCCACTCCATCAACATTTGTTGCAAATGCGATTCGGGAATTCCTATGGTATGAATAATTCGATGATGAAATATTTTTCCAAAACTTTTTTGAGTAAGAATTGGAATTACTTCATCTAACATCATTTTTTGCATTTCAAATGGAACTCCTTGTAAGGCAAAAATATGCTTATTGTCAAATTCAATGTACATTCCAGGTGCTGTTCCTAATGTGTTTAATAAAACCTTACAACCTTTAATTACAAACGCTTGTTGACGATTTAACTCCGAAACATCCATTCCTCGTCTTTCAAATAATTGCTTAATATTTTCAAAAGTTGGTTGATGAAATTCGAGCGATGATTTCACATAGTCAACTAAACATTTTTTAGTAATATCATCGTTGGTTGGTCCTAAGCCTCCTGTGATTATGATAATTCCTTTTGATTGGTTTAGAGCATCATTTATCGCAAAAAAATCATCTGGAACCACTAATGTTTTTTCGGTTTTGATTCCAATTTCGTATAATGATTTTGAAATAAATGTAGCATTTGTATTTACTACTGAACCATTAAGCAACTCATTTCCAATAGTTATAATTATTGCATTCATAAAATTTAATAAAAACTAAAGTCTATTTCTTTTTGGATTTATCTTTCCTTCCAAAAACTGAAACACTAACATAGCGTTTTGGGTTTTCTTTTAAATCTTTTAATAACAGATTTAAATTATCACTTGCATTTTGAAGATTAATGTATAATGAATCATTGGTAGCTAATTGTCCAAGGGACCCTTGACCTTGATTAATTTTATCCAACAATACTTTTACTTGTTCAAAGGTAGTAGCAATATTATTTATTGTATTGGAAAGATTTGCTTTAGCAATGGTGTCGCTTATATTTGAAAAATTATTTAATGCATTTGATATTTTGTCGTTATTATCTTTTAAATTATGGGTAATCGACTCGATATTATTAATGATATTTGAAAGTTTATTTTTATCCTTACTAAGCACCTGGTCAACACTGCTCAACGATCCATTTAAATGAATTATTGTTTGTTTAATATTTTCGAAACTACTAATTAAATTATTCTTAGTTTCGGTATTAAAAATCATAGACATTGATGATACAATTGAATCAATAGATGTTAGGATACTTTCGGCTTTTATTTTTATGGGAGTAAATTGAGTTGCCACTTCATCAATTAAACTGGATTGAACTTCGGGTATTAATAAATCACCATTTTTAGCCTCGCCATAGTCGCCTAAAATAATTTGCACGGCTTTTGAACCAAGCAAATCCGAATTAATAATCCGAGCTTTAGAATTTTTAGGAATGAGTACATCTTTATTTATAGTAAATTCCACCCTTACCTTTCCCGATTTATCATCGGTAAAATACATATCAGTAACTAAACCTATTCGGAAACCGTTTAACAAAACTGGGTTAGCTGTCATTAATCCACTAACATTGTCATAATCGGCATAAAATTTTCGAGTTTTTTGAAGTAAATCACTTCCTTTCAAAAAATTTATACCCCAAACAAAGACCACAAGTGCAAAAATAAAAATTAACGCAATTTTTGATTCTCTATTGAGTTTAATACTTTTCATGAGGTTTTAACTTAATTTGTCAAAAGTACTTATAAAATAAATTAGTTCGTCTTATTTAATAATTTTATAGCTTCGGAAGTAGAAATTCTAACTTTATCTTTAAAAGCAACAATAAAAGCATCTTTATATCCAATGCTTCGAATAAATTTTAAATGTTCATTAGCACCTTTCATGTTAATTTCACAGCCAGATGTATACTTAAATATTCCGTCTTGAACATATTTTTCAACACAAGGAACATTTAAAAACTCTTTACTATCGATTGGCATATCAGTATTATACGATGTAAATTGGACTTTAAAAACAACACCAGTGTCGGAAACACATTTAGGCATGTAAACAGGGATAGAGTCGATATTTTTAGTATTGTTATTTAAAAATATTTTAGTTAATTCGTCAGTTTTTATTGTTAGTGTGTCTTCTTTTTTTTTTGTACTATTTATAGAATCTAGTGGATTTTTAACTTCATTATATTTTGTGATATTCGTATAAATTGGTTTAAAGGTTTTATCTGTCCCACCTTCAATTGAATGTTTGTATTGAGCAAATGCATTAACAATAGCTTTTGCAATAGAATTTTGACCCTCATCAGACTTCAAAAATGTTTCATCGTTTGGGTTACTAATAAATCCTGTCTCAATTAAAATACCAGGCATTGAAGTTTTATACAAAACCAAAAATCCTGCTTGTTTAACTCCCCTATTGTAAAAATTAATTTTATTAACCATTTGATTTTGAACGTTTGTAGCTAATGTTAAACTATTATTTAAATACAAATTTTGAAATAATGAAAAAATAATGTACGCTTCGGCTGAATTAGGATTAAACCCATTATATCGGTCGATATAATCATCTTCTAACAAAATTGAAGCATTTTCTTTTTTCGCAACTTCTAAATTTGCTGCCGATTTATGATTTCCCATAACAAAAACTTCAGTACCAAAAGCAACTTTTTTAGGGGCAGCATTACAATGTATCGAAATAAATAAATCAGCCTTGTTTTTGTTTGCAATATCAGCTCGTTTGAACAACTCAACAAAAACATCGGTTTTCCGAGTATAAACTACTTTAACATTTGGAAAATTCTCTGTTATTAATTTACCTAATTTTAATGCAATTGAAAGAGTAACATCTTTTTCTTTTGTTTTATAATAACCAACAGCACCCGGATCGGTTCCTCCATGTCCGGCATCAATTACAACACATTTTACTTTTGGCGTCAATAGCGAATTTGAAGCATGCGTCAAACTAGTTATTATTAATAAAACTAAAATTATAAACAAACGATGAAACGCCATAATGATATTTTGATTAGTTTTGACCTTTAAAAATTAACTAATACGACAAAATTAATAAATTTCTGAAACTATTGTAATATTTTGATTTTTGATTTTCAAAAAATGTTCCAAAAACTAATATATACTTTTACCTTACTCATTTTTACAAGTTGTTTAGTGTTTTCACAAAACGACACGATTAAGCCTATTAATCAGAAAATTAGAAATTTACAAACCACAAAAGACACTGCTCATAAAACGAATAATATTGTTATTGAAAAAAAAGATACGATTAAAACATCTCTTGATAGTATCGTCGTTGTAGATAACAAAGATACAATTTCGCACGAAAAAGATGGTGTTGTAATTTCAAAAAATGCAATAAAAACCCGAATAGATTACCAAGCAATCGACTCAATTCGATTTGATGTAAAAAACAAACGAACGTATTTATATTTTAAAGCAAATATTAATTATGAAGACTTACATCTGGAATCTGATTATGTAGAAATTGATATGCAAAAAGGTGAAATTCATGCTCAAGGGGCTTCAGATTCTGTGGGTGTTATTAAAGGAAAGCCCATATTTAAACAAGGTGAGCAAGAGTTTAAAACCGAAAAAATGTCGTACAATTTCAACACAAAAAAAGGGGTGATTTATTCAGTTATAACTCAAGAAGGCGAAGGATTTATGCACGGTACCAAAATTAAAAAATATCAAGACAATACAACCTTTGTTGAGTCAGGGAAATACACTACTTGTGATGAAACATGCCCACATTTTGAATTAGCATTCCAAAAAGCCAAGGTAATTCCTGATAATAAAATTATAACAGGTCCTGCTTATCTTAAAATTGAAGGTATTCCTACTCCATTAGCTATTCCATTTGGTTATTTCCCAAATAAAAAAGGTCGTGCTAGTGGAATTATTGTTCCAAGTTATGGCGAATCGGCAAATCGAGGGTTTTATTTTGAAAATGGAGGATTTTATTGGGGAGTGAACGACAATTTAGACATTTCGTTTTTGGGCGATATTTATACTCGTGGAAGTTGGGCTGGAAAAATTCGTTCAAATTATATTAAACGATATAAGTTTAAAGGAAACCTTGATTTGGCTTATGCTCAAAACAAGATAGGTGAAATAAATACGTTAGAATATCAAAGATCAAACGATTTTATGTTCCGTTGGTCGCACCAACAAGACCCAAAAGCTCACCCTGTTCGCCGGTTTTCGGCTGATGTTAATATTTTGAGTAATCAGTTTTCAAAATTTAATCCTACTAGTGCAAACGACTATTTAAGCAACACTTTTCAATCTGGGATTTCCTATTCTACAACTTTTAATAGTAAATATAATCTATCCGCAAATATTCGCCATTCTCAAAACACCATTACACGACAGGTTGATATGTCGCTTCCCGAAGTTAATTTTTCGGTAAATCGGTTTTATCCTCTTCGAAAAAAAATCCGACAAGGTAATTTAAAATGGTACGAAAATATTAGTATGTCGTACCAAACTAATTTAAGAAACAAAATTACTACGATCGATACACTCCTATTTACTTCTAATGTTTTTGATAAAATGCAAAATGGAATAAAACATTCCATTCCTATTAATTCAAGCATTAAAGTGCTAAAATTTTTCAGTTGGAACAATTCGGCAAACTATACCGAACGTTGGTATACAAAAACCATCGAAAAAAACTGGTATAATAGCATTTATAATAACGACACAGTGCCTAATTATATCAAAACTGACTACATCAATGGATTTACTGCTGCCCGCGATTTTAATTTTTCATCATCACTAACTACAAAACTTTATGGGTTAATTCAATTTAAAAAAGGAAAAATTAAAGCGTTCAGACATGTAGTAACTCCAACTTTAAATTATTCATATAATCCAAATTTCGGTTCTCAAAAATGGGGGTATTATAAATATTACCTCGACCAATATGGGAACAAACAGCGGTATTCTATCTTTGAAAATAGTTTATATGGCTCACCTCCTGGACAAGAATCTAGTTTAATCAACTTTAGTCTTGCAAATAATATCGAAGCTAAAATTAGGAGCCGTAAAGATAGTTCTGAATATAAAAAAGTTATCATTATCGAAAATTTAAGTCTTTCCACGGCATATAATTTTGCACTCGATTCGTTACAATGGATTCCTTTAGTTATTAATGGTCGCTCAACACTATTTAAAAACCTATACGTAACCTATAATAGCGTTTGGGACCCATATTCATTAAGCGAAAATGGTAAACGTAATAGTCAGTTGGAAATTACCAAAAATAAAAAACTTTTTAGAAGAACTTCTACCGATTGGAACTTCAGTTTAAATTTGGCTATAAATCAGGAATTATTCGACAAACTTATTAATAAATCCGACCCAAAAGCTACCGAAAAAACTACAACTACATCAAGCTCTCAAAATCAGTCCCAAAAATGGAATTTCAACATTAACTATAATTTGTACTATTTCAATCGATTAAACCCCCAACTGTTAGGTTTTGAAGACGATGTTACGCAAACAATAGGCTTACAAGGCGAATTTCATCTTACACCAAAATGGAAAATTAATTTAATGACAAATTACGACTTTAAAAATAAAGATTTCACTTATAGTTCCATAGATATTTATCGAGATTTACACTGCTGGGAAATGCATTTTAACTGGATTCCTTTTGGATTTCGTAAAAGTTGGAACTTTAGCATTAATGTAAAAGCATCAGTTTTACAAGACCTAAAATACATCTTGAAAAAAGATTTTAGAGACGCCCTATAAAATTATTTTCACTGTTTATCAATCTTTTAAACAAGTAAATAAAAAATTCTCAAATTAAAATTTTGTTTTACAAAATAAAGTATTACTTTTGCAAAGTTATTTAACCGACAATTTTACATATTTAAGGGAGATTAGCTCAGTCGGTTCAGAGCACCTGCCTTACAAGCAGGGGGTCACTGGTTCGAGCCCAGTATCTCCCACAAAGCCTCGCAATAGTGGGGCTTTTTTAATTTTTTAATTCAATGTATTACACTTACATCTTATTCAGTCTTTCTAAAAAGTCATTTTATATTGGTTCAGCAAATAATATTTTCGACCGTTATAGTCGTCATAATAATGGGCGTAACTTAGCCACAAAAAATGGCAGACCTTGGACTTTGGTTTATTTTGAAATTCATCAAAACAGAGCTGATTCTGTTCAACGTGAATTGTTTTTTAAAAAGAAAAAAAGTAAAGTTTTTTTATTCAAATATTGCTTCCCTTATCTTTTATAGCTCAGTCGGTTCAGAGTATTCCGATTTACAGTTTCTAAAATTTGCTCTTGTGCAAATTTAAAGAAACTGTTTATCGGAAGGGTCACTGGTTCGAGCCCAGTTGAGTTTACGAAATTCCGATTTACAAAACTTTGAAACAATATGTTTCATGAGTTTTGTTTTTCGGAATATCTCCCACAAAGCCTCGCAATAGTGGGGCTTTTTTAATTTTTTAATTCAATGTATTACACTTACATCTTATTCAGTCTTTCTAAAAAGTCATTTTATATTGGTTCAGCAAATAATATTTTCGACCGTTATAGTCGTCATAATAATGGGCGTAACTTAGCCACAAAAAATGGCAGACCTTGGACTTTGGTTTATTTTGAAATTCATCAAAACAGAGCTGATTCTGTTCAACGTGAATTGTTTTTTAAAAAGAAAAAAAGTAAAGTTTTTTTATTCAAATATTGCTTCCCTTATCTTTTATAGCTCAGTCGGTTCAGAGTATTCCGATTTACAGTTTCTAAAATTTGCTTCACAAATTAAAGAGGCTGTTATATCGGAAGGGTCACTGGTTCGAAGCCAGTTGAAATTTTTTAAATTCCGATTTACAAAATCATGAAACAGAATGTTTCAAAAATTTTGTTTATCGGAATAATTCCCATTCAAAATCAGAGGCTTACAAAATAAAATTTGTAAGTCTTTTTTTATGTACACAATTATGTACACAAAAACAAGAAAAAAACAGTAACAAAAAATTAGCTGCTTGTTTTGAAGCTCGTAATCCAAGGGATTCTGTCATGTATTAATAACAAAAATCCCATTTGGTTATAAAGCCAAATGGGATTTAGATGGTCCGAATCTCACAGAATCGGTATTGCAAAATTAATACAAATGTTGTATATTGTCAAATATTTACGAAATAAAAAGATTAATTTAATATATCCACAAAGCAGACCCTCCTTTAATTTTGCAACTAAAGGAGGGCAGATTATCGAATCTCACAGAATCGATAATGCAAAAGTAATACAATTTTCCAGACACATCAAGTGATTAATGAAAAAACATATTTTATCTTTACGTCATATCGAGAAATACTTAGAATTATATTTCAAAATCACTTAACTTTGCATTGCAATCGTGAGTGGAGAAGTTAAGCCTAGATACTTGTCCTGATTGCTTAGAGCCTTTCGAGGCTCTTTTTATTGGTGAGATAGTTCGAACAAAGTAAATTTCTCAAATTGTCAATTATATAAAAATCAAATGATTTTTTATATATCCTTAAATCCGCAAAGATTTTTTTCTCATTGATTTTCTTGCTTGATTTTGTGTTA
>CAZFPO010000050.1:0-18683 GCA_964521105.1 uncultured Lentimicrobiaceae bacterium
GTTCCGCAAGCCCAGTAAGTGGAAGTACTATTTGTGTAGGATTTAATACAGGTACTGTAACAGGAGCAGCAGGTTCAGGAGGAAGTACAGGTACCGCCGATGAATACCAAGTTAGTATAGATGGCGGTAGTAGCTATAGTGCATACACCAATGGAGCTGCAATAACAACTACTGGCGGCACTGGTAGTGTTATTGTCCAATCACGTCGCACCGCAGGAAGTTACGGATGTACAAATAGTGCATGGAGTACAATTGCAACATGGAACATAGATGCCACACCAGCGTCACCAACATTAAGTTCAGCATCTCCAATTAGTGGAAGTGTTATATGTGCAAACTATAATTTGGGAACAGCAACCTTTACAGGCGGTTCAGGCGGAGGAAGTAATGAATATCAATACAGTATAGACGGAGGAAGCACATGGTCAGCATACACCAATAGTGCAGCTATAACAACCACAGGCGGAACGACTTCAGTTCAGGTTAGAGCACGCAGAAGTGGTGGAGCATGTGCAGCATCATCTTACAATACTTATACCCCATGGACATTTGCAGGAACACCTACAGCCCCAGCTTTGAGTTCCGCAAGCCCAATTAGTGGAAGTACTGTTTGTGCAGGATATAACACAGGTACTGTAGAAGGAGCAGTAGGTTCAGGGGGAAGTACTGGAACTGCAGATGAATACCAATATAGTATTGATGGAGGTGGCAATTACAGTGCTTACACCAATGGAGCTGCAATAACAACAACAGGAGCAACGGGTAGCATTATTGTACAATCACGTCGCACCGCAGGAAGTTATGGATGTTCAAATAGTGCTTGGAATACAATAAGTACGTGGACTTTAGCAACATCACCGATTGCTCCCACTTTGAGTTCAGCAACTCCAACAAACGGAAGTAGTATTTGTGAAGGTTTTAATACTGGCACTGTGACAGGTACAGGTGGTTCAGGAGGAAGTACTGGAACTACAAATCAATATCAGTTAAGTATTGATAATGGTTCATCCTATGTGTCTTATACACCTGGTTCTGCAATAACAACTACAGGAGCAACTGGAAATATAATTATACAATCACGTCGCACCGCAGGAAGTTATGGCTGTTCAAACAGTGCATGGAGTACAATTAGTACTTGGACTTTGACTTCACAGCCAATTGCATCTGCTATTACAAAAAATCCTGACCAGTCAGGCGTTTGTGCTGGTGTAAATGTGTCAGCGACCTTTGCTGGAGGTTCTGGTGGTTCTTCTGCTTCGGATGTATATCAATATAGTGTAAACACTGGAAATTCATGGAGTAGTTATACTTCAGGTAGTGATTTATCTTCAGCGGTTGCTGGAGCTGATATTATACAAATTAGAACTCGAAGAGAATCCTCTTCTAACGGCTGTTCAAATTCAGGATATAACACCGTTCAATGGACAGTATATGAATTACCAACTCTATTAATAAAAGAACGTTGTTTAACTGGTTCAAGATCATTAGAGTTAATAGGAAATGGAGGTTCTACAGTATATACAAGTTATCAAAAGCAAGGAGATATAGCTCAAGTAAGTAATCTTTACACGGTAACATTAGGATCGGTTTACAATTTTAAAATTAAGGATGATAATGAATGTTGGTCTCAATATGTAGAATATACTGCACCAAGTTTACCAACTGAAATATCTGGTACAGGTACATCGGGAGAGTGTATTATTCGTGGCGAAAATCATTGGTCGCATGTTGTAAATGGAGTTAATGATGTTATTGTTTCCATTCAAGACAATGGAAATGAGTTAGGAGTAATTGATGCTAACGTATATGTAAACCCAACCACTTCAATTTATAATAACACTTACTATTTGCGTAGAAATTATAAAATTGATGTTGAGCAAGAGCCATTAACAAATGTTACTGTAAGGCTATATTTTTCAGATGCAGAATTTAACCAATTGGTTTCAAAATCAACAACAAATACCAATAATCAAGATGACGTTGCAGGTGTAGACGATTTAAAGGTTACAAAATACCATAACGAAGATGGTTCGATGGATAATACCTATGGCAACAACGATTTTGATTGTGCAGCTTGTTTTACAGTATTAACGCCACTCGCAAACGGAACGGATTATAGTTCAAAATACATTGATATTCAAGTATCCAGTTTTAGCGAATTGTGGGTACATGGTGGAGCAGATCCAAACTCATGGTTGCCTGTAGAATTACTATCTTTTGTTCCTGAATGTAGGGGTAATAATGCCCTTATTCGCTGGATTACTGCAACGGAACGCAACAATAATTATTTTACCATCGAACGCAGTTCAGATGGGTTGAACTTTGTTGAAATAGCCCGAGTAAATGGTTCAGGAAATAGTAATTCAATGAATGAGTATTCAATAATTGACGATAAAAAACCTGAAGGATTTGTTTATTACCGATTAAAACAAACAGATTTTGATGGTAAAGAGACTACTTATGAGCCAAAATCTATAAATTGTAGTTCAATGAATAATAATGTTTTACAAGTTATTCCAAATCCGTTTAAGGAAAGTGTAAGTATTAAAGGATACACTAAAGAACAATGTATGGTTGAAATATTTAACTCGATTGGCGACAAAGTATTTACTGAAAACATCATGCTTGAAGGAAGTGCAGATATTCAATTAGATTTCTTGAAACCAGGCATGTATATGTTCAAGATTACTGAAAAATCAGGAAATATTCATTCCTTTAAAATGGTTAAAAACTAAAGTCATTAAATAAAAATGAAAAAGGACTCGATTTATCGAGTCCTTTTCTTTTTATAAAAGATGAAAAAATTACTCTTCCTCAAAAATTTCAATACTGGTAATTTTATCTCCTTGTCTTATTTTATCAATAACTTCTGTGCCCTCAACTACTTTTCCAAAGCAGGTGTGCTGTCTGTCTAAATGAGAGGTGTTGTTGCGACTATGACAAATAAAAAATTGTGAACCGCCGGTATTTCTTCCAGCATGTGCCATGGACAATATACCTCTATCGTGATATTGGTTACCTCCTGTTAATTCGCAGTTTATACTATATCCTGGTCCACCAGCACCAGTGCCATTTGGACAACCACCTTGAATCACAAAATCAGGAATTACTCTATGAAATGTAAGACCATTATAAAAACCCTTTTTTGAAAGGTCTACAAAGTTTTTAACGGTGTTTGGGGCATCTTTTTCAAAAAAAACAACATCCATTGTTCCTTTTTCGGTGTTAATTTTTGCTTTAATCATTTTTTTTAAATTATTTTTTTATTTCATGTATTTAAAATGAAGTCCATAAAGTAATATAAATGGTGCCGTTACGAACATCAATCCGAAAAAATTAACACCTTGGTTTTCAGTAAAAAAAACAGGTGTTAAAACCAACAACACATTACTGATAGTATAAATGTGAAAGCCGATTTTTTTGAGTTTAAACATAAATATTGCACCAACAATCGAAGATAAGTATAATAAAAAATCTACCGCAAACAACCATCTGCTAGTGTTCAAAATGGTGTCATATACTTCTTGAAATAATTCACTGGGATTTTGTGCTACAATTTCTAAAAAAGAATCATAAAAAGCTACCCACGATAAATTTGATATTGCCGAAAATCCACTTCCAATAAATGTCAGTATACAAAGTACGGTTAAAAAAGTTGGTCGTTTGGTCGTTTGTTCAATTTCGTTGTCGGGTTTAATAAATGGAAATTCTTCGCTCATGTTATTTATTTTATTTCGGGTAAAATTTGTTTAATAATTGTAGTCATTAATGGTTCACTTTTGTTGGCTGCGGCAAGTACTTCTTCGTGCGAAACAGTACAAACCTGCCCTTCAACTCCTAAGTCGGTGATTATTGAAAAAGCAAAACACTTCATGCCCGAATGACGAGCTACTATAGCTTCAGGAACAGTTGACATGCCCACTGCATCGCCTCCTAAAATATGATACATTTTATACTCTGCTGGTGTTTCAAAACACGGACCAGATACACCAACATAAACACCTTCCTGTACTTTAATATTGTTTTTAGAAGCAATTAATTTGGCAATTTCGATTAATTTCTTGTCATAAATTTCACTCATATCCGGAAAACGTGCTCCTAATTCATCATAATTTTTTCCAATTAAAGGGTTGGTTGGAAACATGTTTATATGGTCGTGGATTATCATTATATCACCAATATCAAATTTGGGGTTCATACCACCACTTGCGTTTGAAAGTATAAGTGTTTCAATTCCAATTTTTTTCATAATTCTCATTGGGAATGTAACTTCCTGCATGGTGTAGCCTTCGTAATAGTGAAAACGACCTTGCATTGCCATAATTTCTACCCCGTTTATAGTGCCAAAAATTAATTTTCCACCATGACCGGCTACAGTTGAAACAGGAAAATTAGGTATTTCGCTATAATCAAACGATTTGGATATGGTAATTTCGCGAGTTAACCCACCTAAACCGCTCCCTAAAATAATTGCAATTTTTGGCGATGATGTGATGTTTGATTTAATAAAGTCGCTAGTTTCTTGAATTTTTGCTAACATAGTTTTTTATTTGTTCGTTAAATATTTCTCCATATGGTTCCTGAAACTCTACGTTTATAGGAACATAAAAAATGGGAAGCAAATGTAGTGATTTTTGGTCTTCTATACAACTTAATCGCATGGCATCTTTTTCGGTTGTAACAATTATTTTATTTTTACTCATCAAAATATCAAACTCTTTTTGAATTAGAGCCAAATGCTTGTTGTTGTATTTTTGATGATCGCTAAATTTAATTTCCTTTATTTCAAAGCACTTTTCTCTAACGTATTCAAACAGAGGATATGAGTTAGCAATCCCTGTAACTAATAAAATATTGGATGTCTTTTTGGTGAACTCAAACTTTAAAGCAGCTTCGGTAAATGGAATCATGTTGCCATATTTAAAATGTGAGAACAATAATCGTTGATTTTCTTTAAGTTTTAGTTTTTTTGATATTGTTTTAATTTCCAATGGAGAAACAACAATTGGACATTTTGTAACAATAATTATATCCGCTTCATAAATTGCGCTATTGAATTCTCTTAGTCGTCCTGATGGAATAACAAAATCATCATATATCATGTGATAAAAGTCAGATAAAATTATTTGTAACCCTGGCTTAACAGATAAATGTTGATACGCATCATCTAAAAGTATTATATCAACTTTTGGATTAAAATCGAGTATTTTTTGAATTCCAGCAACTCTTTTTTCACTTACAACAACTTCAATTTTATCTCCATATTTTGATATATATTGAGCTGGTTCATCTCCAATTTTTTTAGCATTGTCGGTTTTTGATGCCCTAATAAATCCTTTGGTTTCTCGTTTGTATCCTCTACTTAAAGTAGCTGTACGATAATTATCAGATAATAAATTTATTAAGTATTCAACATGAGGAGTTTTACCGGTGCCACCAACCGAAATGTTGCCAACACTAATTATTGGTAAATGAAACTCGTAACGTTTAAATAAATTAATTTTATAAAAATACCTACGAAAAAGCATTAGTAATCCATAGAAAAAGCCAAAAGGATAAAATAAATATTTGACGATTATCAAAGCGTAGACGATTGTTTAATTAAAAATATTATTTCATAAAAAGCAAAGGTACAATATTTTAGAAAAAAAATAGTAGGTTTTTAAAAAATAAATTTCGCCTTTTCATTTTTTTAAGCTAAGTTTGTTAAAACTAATTTCTACAAATGAAGATTAAAGAAATTTTAAATTATATTGAAGAAATATTTCCATTAGAGTACCAAGAAAACTATGATAATTGCGGTTTATTAATTGGAAATGATGATGTACTTGCAAACGGTGTGTTAATTTGTTTTGACATCACACTTAATTCTGTTCAAGAAGCAATTGAAAGTAATTGTAATTTAATAATATCACACCATCCATTCATTTTTTCGGGAATTAAAAAAATTAATTCAAACAGCACTCAAGATAAAATAATCAATAATGCAATTAAGAATGATATTGCCATTTATGCTATTCACACCAATATTGACAATAGTAAGCATGGTATAAATAATTATTTTGGAGAATTATTACAACTTAAAAATATAAAGATTCTAAGACCGCTCGAAGATGATTTATATAAAATTGCAGTTTTTTGCCCCGAAGATTCTGCAGCGGTGGTGCGTGAAGCTATGTTTAATGCAGGAAGTGGAAATATTGGCAATTACGACTCTTGTTCGTATAACTCAAATGGATTTGGTACGTTTAAAGCAAATGAATTTGCTAATCCTTATGTGGGAAATATAAACGAAATTCACTTTGAAAATGAAATAAAAATTGAAACAATTGTTCCAAAGATTCATTTAAATAAAGTAATTAATGCAATTATTAAAACACACCCCTACGAAGAGGTTGCATACGACGTATATTCTTTAAAAAATAAAAATTCTAATTACGGTGCTGGAATAATTGGAAATCTAAATCAATCAGTTGATTTAACACATTTTTTAGAATTGTTAAAGGACAAACTCTCCCTTTCGGTAATTAAACATAATGGATTGCGTAAAAGTGCTGAAATACAAAGTGTTGCATATTGTGGAGGGAGTGGGGCGTTTTTAATTCCAGATGCTATTAAGCAAAAAGCAGATATTTTTATTACTGCTGATTTAAAATATCATGATTTTTTTGACCACAAAAACATCATTATTTTAGCCGATATTGGTCATTTTGAAAGCGAACAATTTATTCAAGATATTTTATTTGATGTACTGACAAAAAAATTTCCTAAATTTGCAGTCTTAAAAACTAAAATAAGTTCAAATCCAGTAAAATACTTTTAATTTAACATCAAAAAATTGTATTAATTATATAGCTATGGCAAAATCAACCAAAAAAAAGGAAATATCAGAAGACATTATTCAACCTATTGAAGAAATTAAAGTGCCCGAAGTTAACAACGACGAGGTTTTTGTTTCAGAAGAATTAACTGTTGAAGATAAACTGATTGCATTATTTAGATTACAACTTATCGATTCAAAAATTGATAAAATACGCACTATTCGTGGTGAGTTGCCACTCGAAGTTCAAGACCTCGAAGATCAGTGTAGTGGTTTAGATACACGAATAAACAATTTTTTAGATGATATTAAAGAAATTGATGCTCAAATATTGGAAAAAAACAATGCCATTAAAGAATCGAAAACTTTAATAAAACGCTATGAAGAACAACAACAAAATGTCCGAAATAATCGTGAGTACGAAGCTTTATCTAAGGAAATTGAATACCAAAACCTCGAAATTCAATTAAACGAAAAGAGACTGCGTGAAGCCACTTCAGCGATGGAACTTAAAAAACAAGAAATTGAATTAACAAACACAAACCTTAATCACCTTAAAAGTGAGTTAGAGTTAAAACGAAGCGAACTAGATGACATAATTGCTGAAACAGAAAAAGAAGAGAAGGATTTATCGGAGCAATCGTTTAAATATTCCAAAAATATTGATGCTCGTTTGTTAAAATCATACAAAAGCATTCGTACTAATGCTCGAAATGGTTTGGCTATTGTTCAAATCGAACGAGATGCTTGTGGTGGTTGTTTTAATAAAATTCCACCTCAAAGATATTTGGATATTAAAATGCATAAAAAAATTATTGTTTGTGAATATTGTGGACGAATTTTAACCGATGATATTATTGCATCTAAAGCCTAATTACAACAACTTTTTTTTAAAATTTAATCGAGAACATTCTGATAAGTTTTATAGAATGTTCTCGATTTTTATATGCTTTATTGTGTTTTCCCCATCTTTAATTTTTTCTCAAAAACACATTAATTTCGATTCTCTTTGCTTTGTTGCATACACTGATGCAAGCCGTATGAAAATAGTTCATTCAAAAAAAATAATGAACGAAGCCCTCGAAATAAATCCAAATAATTTGGCGTATAAATTTGTTGAAAATTATGCTGACTTAATTTATATTTCGGTTAATTCAAATAAACAACTTTTCGATTTATTTAAAATTAACTGTTCCGAACGTATTGATGCATTCGAAAAATGTAGCGATAAAAGCCCATACAAAAAAGCTTTTCTATCTGAACTTTATTTGCAAAGAGCAATTGGTCGATTAATTTATAATGAAAAAATTAGAGCATCAATAGACATTCGTGCCTCTGAATTGTTGATTGAAGAAAATAAAAACGAATATCCTAATTTTAAATACAATTATAAACTTTCGGGAATCTTAAATTTAATTTTGGCAAGCATTCCTGATAATTTAAAATGGGCTGCTTCGTTGGTTTCATTAAATGGCAGTATCGATAAAGGAATTCGGGAAATTGAATTATACTACTATTTTGTTAAAAACGACACTAACTTTTTTTGCTTTTACCCCGAAGCAATTTGCTTAAAGGTGGCTACAATTCAAGTATTCGATCCAATAGCTAAGGCTTTAAATAAACCAAAAGTAATTTTTAACCAAAAAGAATTTAAGGAAGAAGTTAAATTAAATAAACTCCTTTTGTTTGTTTGCACCGATTATATGATGAAAAACGGAATGAATGATGAAGCTATTTCGTTTTTGTTAAATCAAGAATTTGACGATTCTTTTTTGTCGTTTGATTACTTAGATTATATTACTGGAATAGCTCTTCAAAATAAATTAGATGCTCGAGCTCCAAAATATTTTTTTAAATACGTTTTAAATTCTAAAAACAGAAATTATGTAAAGGCTTCCTATCAGAGAATTGCATGGAACTACTTGCTTAATTCAAACACTGAAAAATATAAAGAGTATATTTTAAATGTCTTAAGTTTTGGATTAAATATTTCTGAATCGGATAATGTTGCCCAAGATGAAGCGAATAGCGGAATTAAACCAAATATAATACTGCTTAAATCACGCTTGTTATTTGATGGTGGGTATTACGATTCATCATTGGATGTAATAAAAAAATTCCCATTTACAAATGTAATTAATGAAGAAAATATCGAATATGCTTATCGTTTGGGACGAATTTATCATGAGAAAGGAGATATAGAAAAAGCCCTACATTATTATAATATTGTAATTTCACAAGCATCAAAACAGCCTTGGTTTTATGCTGCAAATTCATGCTTAATGGCAGGTTTACTGTGCGAATTAAACAACAAAGCAGATAAAGCTTTATTTTATTACGAAGCTTGTTTGAAATTAGACCCCGAAAAATATAAGGTTAGTATACATCAAAAAGCAAAAGCAGGAAAAAATCGAATATTAAAATAATATTTTAGTTATCTTCTTCATCAAAGAAACCTAATTTCATGTATTCCTCGTACTCTTGTTCCGAAACATTCAAATAGTCTTTCAATTTTTCAATTTCTCGATAATCTTTTTTCGATGGTCGTCCTAATCCAATCGGTCTATTTTCGAATCTAATTCGTAACGATCTCATTTTTTCATATTCTTCGGCAGAAGTTAAGTCTTCGTAACACTCATTAACTAGTTTTGCACCTATTCGTTTATCAATTAAAGATAGAACTCTCACTTTTTTGTGAAGTGCTCCAATTTTAATATCAATGATTTGGTTTTTTTTTAGCTCACGCGATGCTTTGCAATTTGAATTGTCAATTTTTACCTTCCCCGAATTACAAGCATCACCAGCTTGTGTTCTTGTTTTAAAAATACGAACCGACCAAAGCCATTTATCAATTCTAACAGTATCAACAATATGCAACATTTTTATTTTTTTCTGAAGAAAATGTCAATAGGAATTCCATTAAAATCCCAATTTTGACGAATTTTATTCTCTATAAATCTAGAATAGGAATCGGTTACATATTGGGGCAAATTGCAAAAAAACACAAATGCTGGGTAATAAAGTGGTAGTTGAGTTACATATTTTATTCTTACTACTTTATCTCGATGAACAGGAGGTGGATTTTCGGTAATCACATTTAATAAATATTCGTTTAGTTGCGATGTCGATATTTTCCTTTTTTTGTTTTGATAAACTTGTGTAGCTACTTCTAAAACTTTATGAATTCGTTGTTTTTTAATAACCGAAGTAAAGATAATTGGTACATCAGTAAATGGAGCTATTCGGTTACGTATTAACTTTTCATATTCTAAATGGCTATTCGTCTCTTTTTCAATTAGATCCCATTTATTAACAGCAATTACTACTCCTTTATGATTACGTTGAATGAGTGAAAAAATATTCACATCTTGAGCTTCAATTCCTTGTGTTGCATCAAGTAATAAAATACAAACATCAGAATTTTCTATGGCTCTTACTGAACGCATTACCGAATAAAATTCAAGGTTTTCTTCAACATTTTTCTTTTTTCGTAACCCTGCAGTATCAACTAAATCAAATTCAAATCCGAAGCTTTTATAGCGAGTCTTGCTCGAATCGCGAGTAGTTCCAGCTATTGGTGTAACAATATTTCTATCTGTACCTAAAAATGCATTAATAATCGAAGATTTTCCAACATTTGGACGACCAACAATGGTAAACGATGGAATATGTGTTTCTTCCTCAACGTCAGAGCTATCTTTTATGAAAAAGGATACAGCTAAATCTAATAGTTCACCAGTTCCACTTCCATTTACTGCCGAAATCGGAATTGGTTCGCCTAATCCCATGGAATAAAATTCACTGTAATCAAAAAAGTTTGAAGGGCTATCGATTTTATTAACTGCTAAAATTACTTTTTTACCCGAACGACGCAGTATTTTTGCAACATCAGTATCCATGGGAGTAACACCTTCGCGACCATCGACCATAAAAATAATTACATCAGATTCGTCAACTGCCAGGTTCACTTGTTTGCGGATTTCATCTTCAAAAATATCATCACTTCCAACAACATAACCGCCAGTATCGATAACAGAAAAATACTTTCCGTTCCAATCGCTTTTTCCATAAATTCTATCTCGAGTAACACCCCAAGTAGGGTCGACTATGGCATGACGAGTTTGTGTTAGTCGATTAAAAAGTGATGATTTACCAACGTTTGGTTTTCCTACTAGCGATATTATATTTCCCATGTTACATTTAAATTGATTTGCGTTCTCTCTATATTTCATCCGAATTTTTGCAAAGTTACAAAATATAAGGAACTTCCCGATTTTGTTTTCTAATGTTCGTTACGTAATGTATCCAAAACGATTTAAATTTAATGGATTGTTTCTCCAATTCGGTAATACTTTTACTCTTAATTCAAGATAAACTTTTTGTTCGATAAAGTTTTCAATATCTTTTCGTGCTTCAATTCCAACTCGTTTAATTGATGATCCTTTGTTGCCAATGATTATGTTTTTTTGAGAATCTCGTTCGGTATAAATTAATGCACTTATATAAACCATATTTTCCTTTTCTATATAGCTTTCAACCAAAACTTCTACCGAGTATGGAATTTCCTTTTGGTAGTATAAAAAAATCTTTTCTCTTATAATTTCCGAAACAAAAAACCGCATTGGTTTATCAGTTAGTTCTTCTTTTGGAAAAAATGGCGGCGACAATGGCAATTTGTCTACAATAGCAGGTACAATATTTTCAATATTGAATCCATGTAGTGCCGAAATCATAAATATTTCTACATTGTCAAATACCTTTTCCCATTGTTTGTAATAGGCTAATGCCTCCTCTTGAGTTGTTGTATCAATTTTGTTAATAATCAAAATTACAGGTATTTTTGATTTATTTATTCGGTTAATTATATCTGCATCATGCGATTTTTCACCATACTCTACCATGTATAAAAATACATCAGCATCTTGTAACGAACTTTCAACAAACCCCATTAATGCATCATGCATTTTATAAAAAGGTTTTACAAAACCTGGTGTGTCTGAATATACTATTTGAAAATCGTCTGAATTTACAATTCCCATTATTCGATGTCTGGTGGTTTGTGCTTTTGATGTAATTATTGATAACCGTTCGCCCACCAAAGCGTTCATCAATGTCGATTTTCCTACATTCGGATTCCCAATTATGTTTACAAATCCTGCTTTATGACCCATTTATTGTTAAATTTTTTTAAACACTTGTTTTGTTTGCAAAGATAATGTATTTTTGCATCTCAATTTAAAAATTGATACCAACAATAAAGATATATTGCGGGGTGGAGCAGTGGTAGCTCGGCGGGCTCATAACCCGTAGGTCATAGGTTCGAATCCTGTCCCCGCTACAATTAAAAAGCAACTTTCGAGTTGCTTTTTGTTTATTACATCTTTCCAATTATTAGACCTAACAGGTCTTTAAGACCTGTTAGGTCTAATTGGAAAGATGTAATAAAAACAAATGGATTAATATTATTATCTAAATTATGAAACAAGATGTTTTTGAACCAGGGGTATCTTATCATATATACAATCGTGGAAACAATAAAGAAAATATTTTTAAAGAAGAAAAAAACTATGCTTATTTTATTAATTTATTAGAGAAGTATATATTACCAATAGCAGATGTTTATGCTTATTGTTTAATGAAAAACCATTTTCATTTTGTTTTAAAAATCAAAGATTCGGAATTTTTAGACGAAAAATATCGAAAAAAACCACATCTTGCTTTTTCGAATTTGTTTAATGCATATACTAAGGCAATAAACAAAATGTATAAGCGTACGGGCAGTTTATTTCAGGAACACATAAAGCGTAAACGAATTGAAAATGATGTGTATTTGAAACAGCTTATTGCTTATGTTCATTTAAATCCAGTTAAACATGAGTTTATTGATAATTTCAGATTATATCTTCATTCTTCATACAAGGATTACATTAAGGACGGAAATACATTTGTAAAAAGCGATTACATAGTTAGTTTATTTGAAAATCTGGAAAATTTTGAATATTTCCACGATGTAAATAGGATGAAACTTAATGACGATGAATTTTAACAATTTACACCACCGACCTAAACCAGACCTAACAGGTCTCTAAGACCTGTTAGGTCTATAAATAAGACCTGTTAGGTCTGGGTCGGTTGGTTGTGGTGTAAATTGTTTTAAAACCTCGCAATTACTGTTTGTTTTGCTTTTACTTTTTGGTCAAGTTCTACTTCTACATTTATATCTATTGGGAGATATAAGTCAACTCGTGAACCAAACTTAATCATACCAAATTCTTCACCTTGTTCTAGTTGAGAATTTTCTTCAGTTTTACAAACAATACGGCGGGCTACTGCTCCGGCTATTTGTTTAACCATGATTTCGCCATGTTTTCCATTAATTACAATTGAATGGCTCTCGTTTAAAGTTGACGATTTTGGTAACCATGCAACCAAAAAGCGTCCAGGTTTATATTTTTTATAAATTACGTTACCCGAAATTGGAGCATAATTAACATGAACATTAAGTGGCGACATAAAAATTGAAATTTGTTTTCTTTTCTCTTTAAAATACTCAATTTCAACCATGTCTTCAATAACTACAATAGTTCCATCAGCTGGAGCGTATATTGCATTAGAGTCGATAATAATCTCTCTTTTCGGATTTCTAAAAAAACGAACAATAAAACACCAAAATAAAAACAATAAACCATAAAATATTATGTGGTAAATGGTTTGAACTGGAAAAATGTAATTAATAAATAATGAAAATACAATATTAAATATAGCAACTACCAGTATCGAATTAATTCCTTCCTTGTGTATTCTTATCATAGTAAATTAAAAAGTTGCAAATATACGAAAACAAATGGCGAACTAAAAATAACCGCATCAAATCTATCTAATATACCACCATGTCCAGGCAAAATGTTACCAGAATCTTTAACACCAATATTTCGTTTAATCATCGACTCGGCTAAATCGCCAAAACTAGATGATAAAACAATGATTAAGTTTAAACAAAGCCATGAATTTATTGGCATGAATTCAAAATAGATGTTAAAAAAATATCCAGCAACCATCGATAAAATCAAACCTCCCCAAAAACCTTCCCACGATTTTTTGGGAGATATTCGTTCAAAAAAGCGATGCTTACCGATTAAGCTACCAACCATATATGCCCCAGTGTCGTTAGCCCAAATTAAGATAAAAAACACCATCAAAAAAAATCCATTTGATGTGTTTGAAATAGGAAGATAATAAAAGTAATTTAAAAGTGCTAATGGGGTAGTTATGTAAATGAAAGAAAATAAGCCTATTGCAACATTAGTTAAACTCGTTTTTGTTTTTCTATACAATTCTATTATTAAAAGTGTAGGTAGCAATAGTACCATAAAATACAAAAGATAGTAATAATTTGGGAATAATGCAGTAGTTAAAATTATTAAATAGCTGATGCTGTTTAAAACTAAAGTTACCCATTTTGATATTGATATCTGTAAATTTTGAGTTATTAGTTTATGAAATTCTAATGTGCCTAAAAAACAAACAATAAAAAGCAAACCAGCCAACAAGTATTTGTGAATAAGCATTGAACTTATTAAAACAATCACAAAGATAACCCCAGTTATTGTTCTGGTTGCAAAATTATTAAGAGACATATCTAAGAAACAAGGTAATTTTAATTTTTTTTTGGAAACTTGGATCGGGTAGTATAAGTGTTTGTGAGGGAAAAGTATTCGTATTATTTTTCAGAAGTGATTTTAATGCTTCTTTAGATGTTTGTTTTACTTGATTAGTTAGAGCAATTAATATAAGATGCTTTGTTTTATCAAATACATTTTCAATTTTTGTTGATTTGCTGGATAAAATAATGGCACCATTTTCAGCTATTAAATAATCTAAGGGCATTACAATATAGTCGTATGGAACATTAAGAAGTGTTTTATCAAATACACTTAAGCCACAAGCTTGTAGTAGTTCTCCAATATCTTCATTATTACAAAAAACGGTATTTAATTTTTTATCATGAAAAAACTCCGTTATTTTAGAAACTAACTCTTTTGAATTTCCACATAAATGAAACACGCCTCCGTTTTCTAAAAACTTTGTTGCAAATAAAACATCGGGAAATTCTTCGGATTGGGTTTTAGGTTCAGCAAAAACCTCATATTTTTCGGGTATGGCTTCTTCATCTTTATGTATAAGCGATTCCCTAACAGATTTTAAAATTTGTTCTTTAACCGAAGTAGATTCCATGTTTTAGGTTTTAGTGCTAATTTGTTTCATTTTCAGATGTTGTTTCAACAATTGAAGTATCATCTGATGAAGGGTCGAAACTTTCTGTTTTATTTTCTGTATTAGGAGATGAGTTTTTAACATCATCATTATCTTCATGAAAGGGGCGTTCTCCAAAAATATGTTTAACATCTTCTCTAAAAATAACTTCTTTTTCGAGTAACATTTGGGCTAATAATTCCATATTAGCTTTATTTTCGATAATGATTTGTTTTGCTCGTTGATAAGCTTTTTCAATTAAATTTTGAATTTCTTGATCAATGAGTTTTGCTGTTTCGTCGCTATAAGGTTTTTGAAAATTGTATTCATTTTGCCCAGATGAATCGTAATAACTTACGTTTCCAATTTTATCGTTCATACCAAAATACACAACAATAGCATAAGCTTGTTTAGAAACTCTTTCCAAATCGTTTAAGGCTCCGGTTGAAACTTTTCCAAAAATCACTTCTTCAGATGCTCTGCCTCCCAAAGTTGCGGTCATCTCATCAAACATTTGCTCGAATGTTGTAATTTGACGCTCTTCGGGTAAATACCAGGCTGCACCTAACGATTTTCCGCGTGGTACAATTGTTACCTTTACTAGAGGGGAAGCATATTTTATGAGCCAGCTTACAGTAGCATGACCTGCTTCGTGAAAAGCAATTACTTTTTTCTCGTTTTGAGATATAATTTTAGTACGGCGTTCTAATCCGCCAACGATGCGATCAATAGCGTCTAAGAAGTCTTGTCTGCCAATTTCTTTTTTTTCTTTTCGAGCAGCAATTAATGCCGCTTCGTTACAAACATTTGCTATGTCTGCACCCGAAAAACCGGGTGTTTGACGAGCAAAAAAATCGGAATCGAAATCTTTCGACAATTTTAAATTGCGTATATGGACGTGAAAAATCTCTTTGCGTTCTTCAACATCTGGTAGTTCAACATGAATTTGACGGTCGAATCGACCAGCTCGCATTAAGGCTTTATCTAAAACATCAGCTCGATTTGTGGCAGCAAGTAAAATTACTCCGTTATTGGTTGAAAAGCCATCCATTTCGGTAAGTAGGGCATTTAAGGTGCTCTCACGTTCGTCATTTGAGCCCGAAAAGGCATTTTTTCCGCGTGCACGCCCAATAGCATCAATTTCATCAATAAATATAATACAAGGGGCTTTTTCTTTTGCTGTTTTAAATAAGTCCCTCACACGCGATGCTCCAACCCCCACAAACATTTCAACAAAGTCCGAACCCGACATCGTGAAAAATGGAACTTTGGCTTCGCCGGCAACAGCTTTTGCCAATAAGGTTTTTCCAGTTCCCGGAGGACCAACTAATAAAACTCCTTTTGGAATTTTACCACCTAATTCGGTGTATTTTTTTGGATTCTTCAAAAAATCAACAATTTCAATAATTTCTTCTTTTGCACCTTGCAGCCCTGCTACATCTTTAAAACTAACCGAGACAGCAGTGTTTTTATCAAATAACTGAGCTTTTGATTTTCCAAAATTAAAAATTTGTCCTCCTCCAGCTCCTCCTTTGGTCATCGACCGCATGATAAATATCCAAATTATAACAATTACAATAATTGGTAGTAACCAACCCAGTGCTTCAACGCCCCAATCTTTAGAGTTATCGTATGCTATAATAACAGGTTTAAAATCTTTTAAAATTTGCTGTTTTGCTTCTTCGCTTTTGCCAATTGTGTCTTGGCGAAGTAATTTGTCTTGAGTTTTATCGATGGTGTTGTTAAAAGTTTCTACTGAACCAATTATATGATAAAATTGTGGTCCTTCTTCGGTTTTACCGGTTTTTGTGTTTACAAAATCTTTGTACTTTTCATCAATTTTAAGGCTGTCTTTTTTGATGTAAATTTGAGCTTGCTCTTTTTTGCGAACAATGACAATTTTATCAATATGTCCTTTAAGCAACATTTGGTCTAACTCATTTGAGTTAATTTCTTTTGATGCACTGGAGCCTGAGTTCCAAAAATAACTTGCAATAAATAATACTGCTAAAGCTCCATATATCCAGTAAAAGTTGAAAATTTCTTTTTTCTTTTTTGTAGGTTCCATATTTATTATTACGATTTCATTTTTTAATTATTAATGTGTTTAATTTCTGCATCAGCCCATAATTGTTCTAATTTAAAAAACGAACGACTTTCGGGTATAAAAATATGAACCAAGGTGTCAAAATAATCAATTAAAATCCATTCTTTATTTGTTCTGCCTTCAACCGAAATGGGTTTAATTTTGGTTTCGCGATGAACAGAATAAATAATTTCGTCACAAATTGTCTCGGCTTGAATACCAGAGTTGGCTGTGCATAATATAAATTTATCAAACATTGTGTTGTTGATATTTGCTAAATCAAGCAAAATTATCTCATCGCCATTTTTATTAAGTATCGATTTAATAATAATATCCGATAATTCAACACTGGGCTTTTCAGATGTTTTATTCTTTAAAATTTTAATTTCTGTTTTAATTTTGGCCATGAAATTTTTTTTGCAAAGATAATCATTTTTAGTGTTTTAATTTCCAAGTTCTTCTTGAATTGTTTATTATAGCAAAATTTAGATTTTTTTAATATTTAATATGCTTTGTTTTAATTTTTTTTTTTTCGTTTTTTGTTTTTTATAAAAAGGTATGTGTATAAATGTTAATTACTTATGGAAATTAACGTATGCAATTCATTAAATAGTTTAAGGTTAACAATGTTAATTTAACGTAAAGGTTAAAAAAAACGAGATTTTTGGTTGTATATTGTAGATTAATAAACATGCATTAGAATGATAATGATTAAAAAGTTGCTGGAAACATCATCTACAAATGAGTATTTGATGGATTTAGTTAGGCAATGTTATGATGGCGATATGAATTTGTGTGATTTGAAAGCAAAAATTCCTGAATTTTTTTCAGTTTATACTTGTTGTCAAAAAGGGGGTAAGGGGCAACGTGGAAATAGTTGGCATAGCGAAATCGGTAAAAATTGCTTAGCAAGCATGATTGTTTATCCATCTATACATGCATCTGAACAATATTTTTTGTCGAAAGCAATTACTCTTGGTGTACTTGATTTATTGAGAAGTTTAATAATAGATCATAAAAATTTATCGATAAAATGGCCCAACGATTTATATTATGGTGATAAAAAACTGGGTGGTATTTTAATCGAAAATACAATAATTGGAAATGAAATTGTTTACACGGTAGTTGGAGTAGGGCTAAACCTTAATCAAACAAATTTTCCATCATATCTACCTAATCCAATTTCGGTAACACAAATTACCGAAATATATTACGACATGGAAGAGGTTACAAAAAATCTAATTAAATGTGTTGCCGACAGATATTCTAAAATTACTTCTGACGATGTTCATGTTTTTGATGATGAGTTTTTAAATAGTATGTATAAGTTCAATGCAAATCATTGCTTTTTTATTAACCAAAAGCCTATTGAAGCTACCATTCAAGGTGTATCCGAATTTGGAAATTTGCAGTTATTAATAAACAACTCAGAAGTAATTGAATGTGGATTTAAAGAAGTTTCGTTTTACGAAAAATTTTAACACAGCATCAGAGATAGAATTGCTAAATCTATTAATTATATAA
>CAZFPO010000051.1:0-3832 GCA_964521105.1 uncultured Lentimicrobiaceae bacterium
GTCCACAAAAACCAACGGTATTTTTCGGTTTTGTTTTTATAGATAAACCAAAGTGTTAAGATAAAAATTCCTAAAAACATAAAACCTAAACCAACCATAACTCTAAAACTATAAAAAGTTAAGGGCACATTTGGAATGATACTTTCGGGACTGTTTAAATAACCGTATCCGAAATAGCTCCAATTATCGCGTAAAGTTTTTAAATGAGTTTCGGCATTTAATGTATCGCCCATTTTTTTATTGGCTTTATATTGAGCCAATGCATTTATTGCTATTTTTCCTTTGTCAATTTTTTCTTGAGCCGAAATAATACCTCTCTCTGGATTTCCGTTCACTAAATCATCTATACCAGGCACATAGGCATTAAAATCGCGGAAGCTTAAAAAGGATAACATTTTTGGAATTTCTGATCGAAATACAAATGGATCTTTACCGTCGTTAACTTTTTTGCCAGGGGTAAGCATACCTATGGTAACTAATCCAGCTCCTTCTTCTCCTTTATACAAACTTTCCATGGCTGCTAATTTCATAGGTTGATGAATAGCTACTTGATTACCGGAGCCATCGCCAGTAAAGATTAAAAATAGTGTTGCAATTGTACCAAAAGTAGCACCTACAATCATGCTCCGTTTTGCAAATAATATTTCTCGTTTACGAATTATTAACCAGGCACTTATGCCAACAACAAACATACTCCCAGTAACAAAACCCGATGTAATGGTATGTAAAAATTTTTGAATGGCATAAGGAGATAGAATTACATCCCAAAAATTCATCATTTCGTTTCGAGCAGTATCGGGGTTAAAAATCATTCCTACAGGATAATTCATCCAGCCATTGGCAATTAAAATCCATAATGCCGACAAATTAGCACCAATGGCTACAAGCCATGTTGAAATTAAATGAAATTTTTTACTTACTTTATTCCAACCAAAAAACATTACGGCTATAAAAGTTGATTCGATAAAGAAAGCCATAATACCCTCAATGGCTAAAGGTGCTCCAAAAATATCACCAACAAACCATGAATAATTTGACCAGTTTGTGCCAAATTCAAACTCTAAAATAATTCCTGTCGAAACTCCAATGGCGAAATTAATACCAAATAATGTCATCCAAAATTTTGTGATTCGTTTCCATTCGGGATTGCCTGTTTTTACATAAATGCTTTCGGTAATCGCCATAAAAAACGATAATCCTAAGGTAAGCGGAACAAACAACCAATGGTACATTGCGGTAAGGGCAAATTGCGCTCTCGACCAATCAACTACACTCGGGTCAATGTTTAAATACATAGTTTTTTTTTTAATTAATGATTTATTTATTGATTTTGGTTTCTATCGGTTAATTCATTCAAAACATGCTCGCTTTTTTGTTTTGGAGTATCGTATCTTGAATTTAAAAAATTCGGAAAAAAAATGAATTTTAGAATTGCAAACATAATGAAGAGTTTAACTAAAATAATTGTCCAGAGAGTTTTCCCTAATTTCATGTTTTTAAAGCCATCAATATAAAATCGATAAACTTTAAAAAAAATATTATCATTTTTGTTCATAGAAATAATTTAACACATTTTAAAACATAACTTTTATTTTTTTGTTCAAAGTCGTCCTCATTTTTTAAGCGATAAAACTAAATAAATAACTTAATGTTTTCAACAAATTTATGTTAATCACTTTTAAAAATTTAAGATTCAAACTCATGAATGCTGATTAATTTTGTGTTAAATTAGCTAAATGCTGTATTTGTTACATGGAAAAAAATGTTCGAGTAGCTACATATAACGTAAATGGAATTCGGTCGGCTCTTAGTAAGGGGTTGACTGACTGGATGATAGATTCGAACATTGATATATTGTGTGTTCAAGAAATTAAAGCAGATATTGATCAAATTCCTGAATTTTATTTTCAGGAATTAGGTTTAAATTGCTACTGGTATCCATCCGAGAAAAAAGGGTATAGTGGCGTAGCAATTATTTCCAAAAAAGCACCCGACAAGGTGCAATATGGAATGGGAATACCCGAATATGACAGTGAGGGTAGGTTTATTTATGCCGATTTTGGTAATATTTCTATTGTTTCAGTTTATCATCCTTCGGGAAGTAGTGGCGACGAACGCCAAAATTTTAAAATGAAATGGTTAGATTATTTTTATAACTACGTTCATGAACTTAAAAAAAATCGTCCTAATTTAATTATCTGTGGCGATTTCAACATCTGCCATAAACCTATTGATATTCATGATCCTATTAGAAATGCTAATTCTTCGGGTTTTTTGCCCGAAGAAAGAAAGTGGTTGACAAAATTTTTTGATATGGATTTTATCGATTCGTTTCGACATTTGAATGACAAACCGTATCAATACACCTGGTGGAGTTATAGGGCTAACGCTCGTAATAAAAACCTAGGCTGGCGAATTGATTATATTAATCACACATCGTCCATGAATCAATATTTAGTTGATGCTCAAATTGATGCAAATGCAATTCATTCCGATCATTGTCCAGTTATAGCTGATTATAAATTTATTTTTTAATATAAAATTTGTGTTATGAAACGTTTCCATTTATTATTGTTTTTATCATTGATTTTTTTTGCATCTTGTGTATCTCAGCAAAAGTATTCAGAATCTGAAACTCGAAGAAAAAATTGTGAAGATGAAGTGAGTAAATTAAAAAATGACAATCTTACAATAAGTAATCAGTTAACCGAAACTAAGTCGAATTATGATAGATTGCGTCAACAACACGAAAAGTTAAAACAAGACACATTGATAATGGGTAAAACTTATCGTTCGCAAGTTATGAGCAACCAAAAGCTTCAAGAAGCTTACAATGATTTGCTTAAGTCAACCGAATCGATTACAGCTGGCAATAATGATGAAATAGCTAAAATTTTAGAAAGTTTAAATAAACTTCGGTTAGATTTACTTAGACGCGAAGATGATTTAAAAACCTTAGAAACAGAAATGAATAACCGTATGGCAGACCTTGATGTTGTTGCTAAAGAACTTAAAATTAAAGAAGATAAAATTAATGAGCTTCAAAAGATTTTAGATAATAAAGATTTTGCAGTTAACGCACTAAAAGAAAAGGTATTGAAGGCATTGGTTGGATATCAGAATAATGGTTTAAATGTATACCAAAGAAACGGTAAAGTTTATGTATCGATGGATGATAAATTGCTTTTTCAATCGGGAAGTTTCCAAATTGACCCACGTGGAGAAGCTGCGTTAAAGGAGTTAGCTATCATTTTAGAGCAGGATAAAGATATTAATGTAATGATTGAAGGTCATACTGATGATGTACCTTATAAAGCGGCTTCGGGTCAAATTCGCGATAATTGGGATTTAAGTGTGATGAGGGCGACTACCGTAGTAAATATTTTGCTGAAACACGGAAAAATTGACCCCCGCAGATTAACTGCTGCCGGTCGTAGCGAATATAATCCAATAGATAATGGAAAATCTGCAGAAGCTCGAGCTAAAAATCGGCGTACCGAAATAATTCTTACTCCAAAAATGGATGAACTATTTAAAATATTGGAGTCGAATTAGTTTTGAACATAGCATTAGCGATAGCACTGCTGGAACGATTAAATTTTCATTTTTACCCTTTTGTTCCCTGAAGGGAAATGAAAATTTTATTTATTTTTCATCAGCAGAGTCTCCAGAATGGGACTCTGATGATTATCCTATAATCAGCGATAGCACCGCTGAAACGATTAAATTTTCATTTTTACCCTTTTGTTCCCTGAAGGGAAATGAAAATTTTATTTATTTTTCATCAGCAGAGTCTCCAGAATGGGACTCTGATGATTATCCTATAATCAGC
>CAZFPO010000051.1:3932-18662 GCA_964521105.1 uncultured Lentimicrobiaceae bacterium
TTTATTTTTCATCAGCAGAGTCTCCAGAATGGGACTCTGATGATTATCCTATAATAAGCGATAACATTTCTGAAATCATTAAAAGTTTCTATTGATAAATAGTCAAAATTTTTCAAATATCCTATTTTTTCATCAGCAGAGTCTCCAGAATGGGACTCTGATGATTATCCTATAATCAGCGATAGCACCGCTGAAACGATTAAATTTTCATTTTTACCCTTTTGTTCCCTGAAGGGAAATGAAAATTTTATTTATTTTTCATCAGCAGAGTCTCCAGAATGGGACTCTGATGATTATCCTATAATAAGCGATAACATTTCTGAAATCATTAAAAGTTTCTATTGATAAATAGTCAAAATTTTTCAAATATCCTATTGAATAATAGGGTTAAACAAGAATCAATGATAATGGTCAAAAATTATTTTTGCCTTAGCTTTTCCTATAACTTTTTCGAGTTCTTCGAGGGATGTTTCTTTTATAGTTGTTACCGAACGGAAATGTAACAAGAGTTTTTCGGCTATTACAGAGCCTATCCCTTTAATTTGTGTTAACTCCGTTTTAATTGTGTCTTTTTCGCGTTTAACACGATGATGAGTGATGCCAAATCGGTGGGCTTCATCACGTAATTGTTGAATTATACGTAAAGTTTCCGATTTTTTATCAATGTATAGTGGAATTGAATCGAATGGTTTGAAAATTTCTTCTAAACGTTTTGCAATTCCAATTATAGAGACCTTATCCTCGATTTTTAATTCCACAAGTATCTCATATGCAGCACTTAATTGACCTTTTCCTCCATCCACCACGATTAAATCGGGGAGTGGTAAATTTTCTTCAAGCAATCGTTTGTATCTTCTCAAAAACACTTCTTTCATAGATGCAAAGTCATCAGGTCCAACAACCGTTTTAATGTTGTAATGTCGATAATCATTTTTTGATGGTTTTGCCTTTTTAAAACAAACCATTGCCGAAACTGCGTTGGTTCCTTGGGTGTTTGAATTATCGAAACACTCAATAGTGTATGGTAATTTAGGGAGTTGCAAATCTTCTTTCATTTTTTCCAAAACCCTCTTAATATTGCGTTCGGGGTCAACTAAACTGGCATTTTTTTGCTTTTCGAGCATGTAATATTTTGCATTACGAAGCGAAAGTTCCAGTAATTTAAGTTTGTCGCCTTTTTTAGGTACCGTGTATTTTATGGTTTGAAATTTAAATTCAGGTATAAAAGGAACAAGAACTTCTTGAGATGTACTTTGTAAACGCTCGCGAATATCCGTCATGGCAAAACTTAAAATTTCATCATCAGTTTCCTCTAAATTTTTCTTAACTTCTTGTGTATATGTTTGTACAATTGCTCCATCAATAATCTTTAAAAAGTTAACGTACGCATTTTTGTCATCCGAAAGGATAGAAAAAACATCCAAATTTCCAATTTTTGGATTTACCACCGTAGATTTACTTTGATAATTTTCAAGCGATTGGATTTTTTCTTTAACAATTTGAGCATTTTCAAACTGTTGTTTTGTGGCATAATCCATCATCATTGTTTTTAATCGAGATAAAACAACACTAATATTTCCTTTTAAAATATGAATAATTTGCTCAATATTTTGTTGATAATCTATCGCTGATTGTTTTTTTTCGCATGGTCCCAAGCAACGTTTAATATGATATTCTAAGCAAACTCTATATTTTCCTTTCTGGATATAATTTTCGTCAAGGTTTAAATTGCACGTTCGGAGTTGAAAAAGTTGACGAATCATTTCTAATAAGGCATTCATCATTTTACCCGATGCGTAAGGTCCATAATATTGCGATTTGTCTTTAACAACATTTCGAGTTACGAATACTCTTGGAAAATCTTCATTTTTTATGCAAATCCATGGAAAAGTTTTATCATCTTTAAGTAATATATTGTATCTGGGTTGATATTTTTTGATGAGGTTATTTTCAAGTAATAGTGCATCAATTTCGGTATCCACAACAATGTATTTTATGTCGGCAATTCGTCGAACAAGCATTCGAAGCTTTGTTCTATCAGGTTCTTTTTGAAAATAGGAGTAAACTCTTTTTTTTAGATTTTTTGCTTTTCCAATATAAATAATAACACCATCTTCGTCGAAATACTGATAAATACCAGGTTTAGGTGGTAAATTTTGAATAATTGGTATTATGGTTTCGCTATATTTGTTTTTAAACATGGTGGCTGTTTAATCTTGGATATCTGATTTTACAATTTTAAAGTTTATTTCTTCAATTCCCGAAAGAACTAATTGAGAAGTTCCATGTTCAAACTCATACTTATAAATACCAGCTTTTGGAAACTTTTTTCCGCGTTGAATACATTCTGAATAAAGCCTTATATTATCTTTTTTTTCTTTTAAAAATCGATTGTAATTATCCTTTATTTTTATCGAATATTTTTCGGTTCGAATTTCACCATTTGAGTAATCGGCTTTAAGGTATAAAGGCAGGTATTGCTCTTGATATTCATCGTTAATTTTTGCTTCAATAAATAAATCATATCGATTTTCGGAGTTTTTTATTTCAAAATCGAATTTAAGTTTTGAAAATCGGTTCCAACCGCTATTGCCAAATTTTACGCTCTGCTCGTATACTGAGCTTTTTCCACAACTGATTAATAAAAATATTGAAATAATAAATGGTATAATTAGCGATATTTTTTTCATCGTATTTTTTTTCGGTAAAAATAAGCTAAAAGTTGCATTTACAAATTGAACTTAAGGAATAAAAAAAACCGAAACTATTTTTTAAAAAATATTTTCGGTTTATGACTATAATGAAATTATTACAAAACTGTAAATTCTACTCTACGGTTAAGTTGTTTATTTTCTTCGGTATTGTTAGGTTTAACAGGTTTTTTTTCGCCCATACCAATAAACTGGAGACGTGTTTTAGAAATTCCTTTATCAATTAAATAATTTACAACCGATTTAGCTCGGTTTTCGGATAAGGTTAAATTACTTTGGTCATTTCCAACATCGTCTGTATGTCCAATAATTTTAATTTTCAAAGTGGCATCATTTTTCAATATTTCAACTAATTGATCAAGTTCTGAATATGACTCGCCGCGAATATCGGATGAACCGGTGTCGAAAAATAAGTTGTTTATACGAATTGTTTGACCTTGTTTTAAGGGCATCATCACTATTGATTGTTCCATACTGCTACCTTGCTCAGTTTTTGTTAAATCTAAATTTTGATGAATAGAATAGTATCCTTTAGCTTCGGCATAAATGGCATAAGTTTTACCGTAGGGTAGCGTAATTTTGTAGTTTCCATTACTCGAAATAGACTTTGCAACACCTACTTCTTTTCCGGTTTTTAAATCTTCGTATTTTATAGTTGCTCCGATGGGTTTTCCATCTGGGTCAACCACTTTGCCATTAATAAGCACTACTGGGTCGGGGAGAATTTCTTTAGTTAGTTGTATCCTAAAAACATCACCTTTACCTTGTCCGCTTTTTTCGGAATTATAGTATCCATAATTTTCTAAGGCAGGAATAAATAAACCCTCGTTCCAACCAGCATCATTAATTGCCGAACCTAAATTAACGGGTTTACTCCAATTTGTCCAACTATCGTCTAAACGTTTGCTCATGTAAATATCATTTGAACCGTATGAATCGCCGCTTCTATTTGAAGAAAAATACAAAGTTTTGTCATCAGAAGCTATAAAAGGACTAAAATCGATTGAGGTAGTGTTTATAACATCACCCATGTGTTTGGGTTTCGACCATTTGCCATTTTTATCCAAAAACGATACATATAAATCTTTACTTCCCAAGGTTTGTTTTTCAACTTCGTTTCCATCGTAACTTAAAATTAAAACTTTTCCATTATTTGATAGGCAAAAAGTAGAGTTCATCGAAGGAATAGTTATACCTAACTCAATTTCAACGGGTTCACTCCATCCCTCGTTTGTTCGGCTTACTGTAAATAAACCTCTTTTATCATCATCTTTAACAATGGTTACTAAAAGGGTGTTGTTGTCGGGCGACACTGAATAAAGAAAAGGGTATTTTTTTTCGGTATTAAACTTCGCATCAAGTTGTTTTGCAGTTCCCCAACTTCCATCTTTATTACGATCGACACAAAACAATCGGCTTTCGTCGTTTGGATTGGTAGAAGATGGGCATAAAATTCGTGTAAAATAAAGGTGATTTCCATCAGCCGTAAGTTTTGGACGATAGTCATAACAAGCTGAGTTTACATTTGAACCTAAATTTTCGGGTTCACCAATTACATTTATAGCTTTTGTTTGAGAATAAATGTAGTTACCTTGAAATAAAAAGGTAGTAATTAAAAATAATAATAAACTTATTTTTTTCATAGTATTGGATATTAATAAATAATGTTGAATATTAATGAATTGTGAAATATTAATGCAAAATTAATTAAAATTATCAAATAATAGCTAATTATCCAATGATTTATAGTGTCGAATTTTTAGGTATTGTTTAATTTTTTTTAATTTTATTATTTGTACTTTTGCTTAAAAATGTTGAACAGTATTTGATTTGCAAATGGCGATAAAAAAGAAGTTTTATGTGGTATGGAAAGGTGTTACTCCAGGTATTTATAGTAGTTGGGACGAGTGTGAAAAACAAATAAAAGGATTTGAGGGGGCAAAATACAAGTCGTTCGATACCATTGAAGAAGCAAATCGTGAATATGAAAGTCCTAGTTTTAAAAAGAAGGAGATAAATTCTAAGCTTGTTTTAACTAAAACGGATGCATCATTTGTTTACCCGAGTATGTGTGTAGATGCTGCTTGTAGCGGTAATCCAGGTATAATGGAGTATCGTGGAGTAGATACAAAAAGCGGAGTGGAAATATTTCGAAAAGGACCTTATCCAGATGCTACGAATAATATTGGAGAATTTTTAGCACTAATTCATGCCTTAGCATTCTTGAAAAATCGAAATATAAAATGTGCAATATATAGCGATTCAGTAACGGCAATATCGTGGGTTAAAAAACGTAAAGCCAAAACTAAATTGGATATTACACCTAAAAACAAAGAGGTATTTGATTTAATTCAACGAGCTGAATTTTGGTTGATGAACAATAGTATTGATGTTCCAATATTAAAGTGGCCCACCGAATTATGGGGCGAAATTCCGGCAGATTTTGGGAGAAAATAAATTTGTAAAATAATATCTTTAAATGAATTAGGCTAAATAGATGAATGAAGTTGTAGTAAATGGCAAACCTCAAAAGATTAAATATCAACAATGTTCGCGTTGTGTGCAGGATAGCACCGTCCCTGGAATAAGTTTCGATGAAAATGGAATTTGCAACTTTTGTCATTTGCATGATAAAATGGAAAAAATATTTCCAAACGGAGTTGATGGCGAAATTATTATGTCTGGTTTTGTTTCAAAAATGAAACGTGCTGGCTCAACTACAAAATACGATTGTGTGGTGGGTGTAAGCGGAGGTAGAGATAGTTGCTATTTGTTATATTTAGTTGTAAAAAAATGGGGGCTTCGTCCTTTGGCAGTTCATTTTAACGATGGTTTCGACAATCCGGTGGCAGGCGAAAATATGTTAAAAGCGGTTAAAAAATTGGGTGTTGATTTAAGAACTATAACTTCGGATTGGAGAGAGGCAAAAGCGTTGAAAATTGATTTTTTAAAAGCTTCAGTACCTGATTTGAATATGGGAACCGACATTGGCATTGCCTCGTCATTGTTTGGTACGGCTCATAAAGAAGGAGTGAAATATATTTTAATTGGTCAATCATTCAGAACAGAAGGTGTAAAGCCATTGTCATGGTCGTTTTTTGATGGAGATTATTTGAGAAACGTGCATGCCAAATTTAGCGATTTACCATTAAGAAAATGGACTCCAAACGACCCAGGTTTCAATCTTGGAGTTAAAGAGATGTTTTATTATACGGTAATAAAAGGTATTAGAACCATTACGCCAATGTATTATACCGACTATATCCGTAAGGATGCTGAAGAAATAATAAAAAAAGAATTAGATTGGGTTTATCCAGGTGCTCATTATTTTGACGATTTGTATCATAGCTTGATAAAATATGTGCACCGAGTAAAATTCAATATCGATATGAATATGAATAGCGATTCAGCATTGGTTCGCTCAGGTCAACTTGATAGAGGAATTGCGTTAAATCGTGCTCATGGTGTTTATTCTATCGAAGATCCAAAGATTATTGATTTATGTATAAAACGATTGGGAATTTCGCGAGATGATTTCGATTCTTATATGGCTTTGCCTTCTAAAACATTTCGAGATTATAAAACGGGTTATCGTTATATCAAATTATTGAAATATTCTATAAAGCTACTTTCGTATTTAAATCTTCTCCCTCGTGTAACCTTTGATAAATATTTTAATTGTGGTAAATAATTGGGTGAAAAAATAAAATGTAAAAATATAGTAATAAAATTATAAAAAATGTATATATTAGGATTGAATGGTGGGGTTAGATTAGGTTATCAAGATGTTTCGGCAACATTGATGAAAGATGGAAAAGTAATTTTCGCTATTGAAGAAGAGCGATTAAATAGGGTTAAGTTTTCACCTGGACAATTACCCGAATTAGCGATTTTTGAGTGCTTAAAACAGGCAAACATTACCATGAAAGAGGTTGATGTAGTTGCTTCGCATGGCTCAACTTGGGGTGAAGAATATGCTCAAAAACTTTACGATTATCTGTTGTTCACTTTCGGGTTTTGCCCTAAATTAGAATTTGTTCATCATCACGATGCTCATTCTGCTAGTGCTTTTTATGCTTCTGGATTTGACGAAGCAATGATTATTACGTTTGATGCATCGGGCGATGGTGTCTCTACTCAATTATCAATTGGTAGAAATAATTCGATGGAACTCTTTAAACGTTATTATCGTCCAAACAGTTTGGGGATTTTTTACTCCTTATTTACTCAGTTTTGTGGTTTTCGCCGCGATAGTGATGAATATAAATTAATGGGTCTTTCGGCTTATGGCGATAGCTCAAAATTTGATTTATCCCAAATATTAGTTTTTAATAATGGGGAACTTTATTTGAATGAAAAATACATTAAAGCAATTCCTCAGGGTGGAGGGCAGCCTACACGGCAAGAAATGGCTTTTAGTGATGAATTGTTGAACGAATTTGGTTCAAAGCGATTAAAAAACGACCCGTTTGAAAAAAGATATAAAGATATTGCTGCAGCTGTTCAAAAGCAGCTAGAAATAACCATTGTTGAAATGGTTCGTTATTTCCACAAAGAAACAGGCATACGGAAAATTTGTTTAGCAGGAGGGGTTGCTCTAAACTGCTTGGCAAATCAAAAAATTATGAATTTGGAGTTTATTGACGAAATATTCGTTCAACCTGCTTCGAGCGATGCTGGTATTTCGCTGGGAGCAGCTATGTATGCGGCTGCAAAAAATAATTTTCCAATAGTACCAATGCATTCTGCTCTTTTTGGAATGGAGTTTTCAAATGAAGAAATTGAAAAGACACTTCGCGAAATTGGGGTAGAATATTCCAAAATTGATAACCCAGCCCAAAAAGCTGCAGAGTTAGTCTCAAATAATAAAGTTATCGGATGGTTTCAAGGACGAATGGAATTTGGACCAAGGGCTTTGGGAGCAAGAAGCATTTTAGCTAATCCTGCCATGCCCGATGTGAAAAATATCATCAATTCAAAAATTAAATATCGTGAAGACTACCGCCCTTTCTGTCCTTCGGTTATTGAAGAGGAATCTGAAAAGTATTTTATAGGGAAAAGTAAAGTATCTCCATTCATGAATATTACGTTTGACGTTAAAGAAGATATGAAAAAAGTTATACCTGGTGTCGTTCATGCCGATGGTACCGCACGTATTCAAACGGTGTCAGCAAAAAATCAACCATTGTATCATGCTTTTTTAATTGAGCTTAAAAAGCTAACGGGTCATCCTGTTGTCGTTAATACAAGTTTTAATACTAATAATGAGCCTATTGTAGCAACTCCATCGGATGCTGTAGCAACATTTTATCGAAGCGGATTAGATGCTTTAGTAATTGGTGATTTTTTACTTAAAAAGACATCTTTAAATTCGTAATGCACTTATTTTGAAAGCAATCTTGTTTTTTCAAATTTTTTAAACAATCGGATAGGATAATAAAAACTTGCTCCAACACTCCAATATTCGCCGTTTGATTGAACTTTGGTTGATTGAGTAGTCTGATTATTTTTTTTATAGCTGACATTAAGATTTAAAACCTTATCAAATCCCGAGTAATAACTTCCCGAAAATAATAGTCGACAACCTTTTATTAGGTTAAATTCAAGTCCTATAGTGCTTTCAAGTAAAGAAAATTTTTTTAGATTATTGTAATTTGAGGAGTAATTAATAGTTGTTGTATCCGTTTCTGAAATAGAAATAAAATATCCCTCACTGCTTCCTGTTGTGTTTGTGTAGCAAAAATGGTATCCTAATGAAGTAATTAAGGAGACGTTTCTGCCAATAGTGGTTTTTAGTTTTATGCGAAATGGTATTTGAAAAGCTTTTATTGCACTGGACGAAGTTATAAACGATCCTTCTTTTTGAGGTGCATTATATTGAAATCCATTTTTATAGTTTTTCAAAATCAGCCCTGTTTCAACTATTATATTATTTTTGATTTCATAATTGAAATTTATACCAATAGAAATGTTTTTCAACGAAGTAGTACTAAATCTATTGGTTTCATCTGCAATTTTAGTTAAATATCCATTAAAGTACGAGGATAAGCCAATAAATGTTTTGTTTTGGCATAAGCCAGATAGTGTAAAACATGACATGACAATGAAAAACAACAATTTACTTTTCATGGATAATTTGATGGATTCATTTACTTCTGATAATTACCAAGTTCAATTCTAAATCCAATTTCTCCATAATGAATTATTCCGTAAGCATCTCTAAGCGACTTATTTAAACTAGCTCCGGAACGAAGAAATATATTTATAGAATTAGCTGCCCGATATCCAATGTGAGCACCTATTGATTGGAAGTTTTCGCTATGAATTCCAAAATATAATTTATTGAGTTTGCTTAAACTAATATAGGGCACAAAGTAGGTAGAAGTTGAATAGGGTGTGTATTGATAGGTAAAAGAAGGATTTAACGACCATGTTTGATTTAATCGAAGTTTGCCGCCACTTGATAGGCGAAGGGAAAGAGGGGAAATGCTTTTATGGTAGTCGCCTGTGAACGCAAAATTATAAACATTTGTTGCTGATATGCTGGCATAAAGTGTTTTATATAAATAACGAACTCCTAAATTAAGCGATGTGGATTGGTTTTCGTTCCGTAATAATTGAGGAGACAAAGACCCCCAAGGGTAATCCAACAGTGGAACTTCAATTCGGTCGATGCTTTTTAAGTTAATTCCACCACCAAATAGAACTGAGGAATTTCGGTTAATAGTCGCTTGATAAGCAAGAGATAGATTAAGTAAAATACTATTGTATGTGCCCCCATGAATTTGATTAAATGCAATTCCAATTCCCATATTTTTAGAGTGTATTGGGAATGAGTTTCCTATTGTATATTCATAAGGTGCTATTTTTGAATTTTCAATGCTTTGTAAAATGGCTCCCACCTGACAAATTGCCGACAAAGTATATCTGTTTTCAAATCCACTTAGTGATGGGTCGTTCAAAAAATGATTATTTAAATAGCTTGCAATATCCCTCGAACGTTCTAAACCAATGTGTGATATGGATAAATAATTATCGATTGAACGTTTTAATTGAGCAAATGAAAAATTAGCTTTTTGTTTAGCTTCTCCGCCTACTACTGTATAGTCTTCGTAAGCGTATTTTTTTGGAGTAACAGACACTTTATTTTCAGTTTCGTTGCTGACATTATTTACTTTAAGCTCAGTGTTAATTATTTTTTCTTCGGTTGGATTGAGGGTTACAGTTTCTGATTTATTGTTATTATTAGTTATGGGCGAGTTGGTTTCAATACTTTTTGATGTTGATTTGATGTTGAGGTTACTATTTTGGGGAGTTGTTTCAGAAATATTTTTTTGTTCAATTTGTGTAATTGGTAGCGAAATTTTTTCAATTGGTTTTTCAGCAACAGTATTGTTTTTAGGTGATTCGTTTATATCACTATTTAATTCACTTTTTGTTATATTTGATTCTGGTTTTTCAGGTAACGAAGTTTTCCTATTTTTTTCAGTTTGGTTGGGTATAAATTCTGATGCTGAGTAATTATTATTAACTATTGAATTATTTGCTTTAATTTGGGGATTGTTTTGGTGTGTTTCTGAGTTATTTTGAACGATTGAATTATTGCTTTTGGTGCTGTTTATAGTTGACAAATCAATAGAAACATATTTTTGACAATATTCTACTCTATTTTCCGAATAGTTAGTAAAAACGAAATAAGTAACAACTGAGGATACGGCAACGCCAATAATCATGCTTGCAATAAATAAGTTGCTTGAAAACCATTTGCTTTTTCCAGCTGAATTTGATGCTTGTTTTTTCAAAAACGATTCCCATTCTTTGGGATTGTAATCGAAATGTTGTTGTTCAACTTTGGTTTTAAAAAGTTTATCGAAGTTATTATCCATTGGCAGCCTCCTCTAATCGATAAAGGTTTACAATTCGTGTTTTTAAAATAGTTCGGGCATTATTTACATGCCATGTTGATGTGCCTTCTTTGATGTTAAGTGTTTTAGCAATTTCGGCATGCGAAAACCCATCAAAAACAAACATGTTAAACACGGTTCTACTCATTGGTGGTAAATCGTTTAACATTTTCATTAGTTCGGCAGAAGTTAAATTTCCAATAGCATCATTAAAGTTATATTGATTAATGTTCGAATCATTTACATCATCAATTGAAATTCCTTGATGTTTCTTATTTTTTCTCAGGTAATCGATGGCAGTATTTACCATAATTCGTTTCATCCAACCCTCAAAAGAACCCTCAAAATTATATTGATGTAGATTTTGAAATATTTTGATGTAGCCTTCCTGTAGCAAGTCTTTTGCTTCATTTTGATGGTCGGAATAACGAGTACAAATATTCATCATTGTATTATAGAAATTTTTAAACAACTCCTCTTGAGCCTTTGTGCTGCCTTTTATAGCATCACGAATTATGCTGTTAAGATCGTTGTTCTTTTCAATTTTCATTTCCGTGATATTTCTATAGACGAATTTTTGTGTGCGAATATTGGGTAAGCTCAATAATTATTTGAGTATTTACAATACAACTTACATTATACTTACATTAACGGTTTTTTGTTTCTTTTTGTTGTAGTTTGTTGTATCGAGTTGAACGAAGTCTGATACTTCGTTCAATAACTTCGTCAGTTGTACGAAGTCTCCAGACTTCATACAACAAATTTTACACTTTTTTTGCTATAAATTTATCGTAAATTAAAAGTCCTACTACAGTAAGCAAGCCGATACCAGCAAAAATTAACCAAAACAGAGTTGGCTGTCCTTGTTGTTCAATTATACGAACATACAAAAACGCTCCTAAAATTCCTCCAATTCCACTTCCAATAACGCCATATAAAAAAGAGTACCCTAAATAAAGAGCTTTTTTGTCAGGCGGTGCAATTTCACCAATGTAAGCAATAAATTTTGGGTGAGCTGTCATTTCGCCTATCGAAAAAATAAATAATCCAGCAACAAAAACCCACGCATTTGCCGATAAAGCTAACATAACAATGCCCAAAGTTCCTATTGTAATTCCAGCAATCATTGTAGGTAATGCTTTAGTTTTTCGTACTATAGCCGAAATTACCAATTGTAATAATATGATTGCACCCGCGTTAACAACGGTAACATGTTCGGCTTCAAATTTCCATGTTGGGTTATCCATAAAATTGGATAACAATGAATTAACTACATTATTCACGGGTGTCATGTCTAAATATTCTTTCAAATACCATAAAACGGAGTCGAACATTTGAAAATACAGAATCCAAAAACAGGAATAAATTAAAATCATTGAAAGAAAGCGAAAGTCTTTTAAAACAAATATCATTTCTTTTAAAACTTGTCCAATACTTTTCCCAGTTTCAGGTTTTTTTGGTTCTTTAAACAAGAAAAAATTTACCAATAGCAAACTTCCTGTAATTGCCGAAGCCATGAAGAAAATATAGGTGTAGGAAAAGCTTTTTAAATAAGGAATTAAAACTAATGGAAATAGAAATGCCCCGAGGTTAATCGACCAATAAAATATTCCAAAACCCAAACTGCTGTTTTCCTTCGTAGTTTCGCGAGCGATGGTGCCCGAAATAAGTGGTTTAAAAAATCCAGCTCCCACAGCCATTAAAAGTAAGCTTGAAAACACCATGATGTATGAAGAGGATAAGCCAGTTAAAAAATAGCCAGTACTCATTACAATAAATGCAAAAAATAGTGTTTTACGATATCCATATCGGTCGGCTATGGCACCAGATAAAATGGGTAATAAATACAAAAGTGGTGTAATTGTACTTTTAATAACGCCAACACTCTCTTTTGAAAATCCCAAACCACCTTCGGAAATGTTCATTATAAGGTAAACGGATAAAACAGACATTACGCCATAGTATGAGCCACGTTCAAAAAACTCCATTAATATTACTGTCCAAAAGTTCTTTGTGAACTTTTTTTGTTTTGGGTTTAAGTTATTCATAAAAATTTATTCAATAATATCAACATAAACTGGAAGGTGATCGGAATATCCGCCACTATATTTAAACCCGATATAAGTTCTAAAGTTTTTTTGTCCTACATAGGTATCATCAGGAATAAGTAAAAATGGAGCTCTGAAAATATTTGCTCCTTTTTCGCCCACATGTAGTCCTTTTGTACGGGTTAAAAATTCATGAGAAACAATTATTTGGTCGAGAATTCCCCAATGTTCTTGGTATTTATGGCTTCCATATCTTCCTTCTTTATGAATTGGAAACATCAAATTTATCACGTCATTGGGAGATGCGTTTATAGTATCTGGAAGAGCACGTAAATGTTTTATCAAACTTTCATCCGAAGGATAGTCGTTTAAATCGCCCATCATTAAAATTAAAGTATGAGGATTAATGTTTAAAAGTGAATCTACTTTTATACGGAGGATGTCGGCTGCTTGATTTCTTTTTTCGATGGTAGCAGCATATCCGCCATAACGTGAGGGCCAGTGATTTACAAACAAATGAACGGTATCGGGCGAAAATTTAAAAACACCACAAACGTATAAAATATCACGTGTTTTACCATTGGGGTCATCTAAAAAATTTACTGTAATTGGCTCAGAGTGAATTACACGAAATCTGTCGGTTCGATACAATAAGGCTACATCGATTCCTCTATTATCGGGCGAATCGTAATGAACAATACCATATTTTGCCGAGGATAAACCCGAGCGTTTGGTTAAATCTTCCAACACTCTTCGGTTTTCAACTTCACACATCCCTATTATCTCTGGAAAATCCCAACCTCCAATTGAAGTAAAAACTTTGGCTAAATTATTTACTTTTTTCCAATATTTCGATTTTGTCCAATGATTGGCTCCATCGGGAGTAAATGATTCATCTGCTTTTAAGCTATCATCTTCGGTATCATAAAAATTTTCGGTATTGTAAAAAACAATTCGGGCTTTGTTCGAACGAGGTTGGTCATCAAAGGATTTCCAAAAGTCGTCCTGATTGTTTATTTGTGTTATCTTTGTTGAGTCAATTTGACCTTTTAAGTTTAAGCATAGCATTAATAAAATGCAGAAACTACTTATTTGAAATTTTATTCGCATGGAATTTTTTTTCAAACATAGTCAAAATTGATGAAATAAAAGTGTTCAAATAGTAAATTATTTTATCATGGAAAAGAACGAGCAAATTTTGCAGGATATTATCTCCTTTTTTAAAGATAATTATTGCGAAGAAAACCGAAAAGGAATGAGTCGCTACGGAATTGATATCGAAAATGCCTTTGGAATTAAAATGCCTATAATCCGTGAAATTGCAAAAATGCACAAAAAAAACCATGAGTTAGCTCTTTTATTGTGGGATACGGGTTTTCATGAGGCTCGAATTTTGGCTTCATTTATTGCCGACCCCGCTCAAGCAACTCATGAATTGATTGATAAATGGATTTCAGGATTTAAATCGTGGGATTTGTGCGATCAATGCTGTGGATATTTTGTGAAAACCGCTTTAGCTTTCGATATTGTTTACAAATACGAAAATGATGAACGAGAATTTTATCGCCGAACTGCATTTTCGATGATTGCTCGCTTAGGAGTTAATGATAAAAAAGCCACTAATGAGCAATTTTTCCCATTTTTTAAACTTATTGAAAAACATTCGACCGACTCACGAAATATGGTTAAAAAGGCTGTTAACTGGGCTTTACGACAAATGGGCAAACGCAACCAAACATTACTGGTTGATGCCCAAGAATTGGCTTGGAAATTAAAAAATTCTTCAGATAAAACTGCACGATGGATTGGTTCAGACGCTTATCGCGAATTAAATGATGATAAAATATTGGCTCGGATAAAATAACTTTAAAGTCGTCCTCCGACTACTACAGCATTTTCGTATTAGTCGGGGGACGACTAAATAAAAATAACTCACCAACTAATAGCGTAACAATTCCTTCAAAGTCTACTCTCGCTATTTTCGTATTAGTCGGGGGACGACTAACTAAGCTAAAAAACTATTTTACACAAACCATTTTCTTTGATTCTACAATTTTACCATCTACG
>CAZFPO010000052.1:0-17961 GCA_964521105.1 uncultured Lentimicrobiaceae bacterium
GTTTTAAAAACATGCCCCCCATCGCTCCGTCAACAACCCGATGATCGTATGTTAACGCCATATACATCATGGGTGCAATGCCTATTGAATCGCCATTTTCGGTTTCTATAACTACCACTTGTTTTTTAATTGCACCTATTGCCAAAATTGCAACTTGTGGCTGATTTATAATTGGTGTTCCAATTAAAGTATCAAACGAACCTAAATTAGTGATAGTAAAAGTACCTCCCTGAATTTCATCAGGATTCAACTTTGATAAACGGGCTCTGTTTGCCAAATCGTTTACATTTTTTACGATTCCTATCAAACTTTTCTGATCCGCATTTTTTACAACTGGTACAATAAGATTTCCATCGGGCAAAACGGTTGCTATGCCAATATTAATATTTTTCCTATAAATTATCTGACTTTCGTTCACCGAAGCATTTATACCTGGGAATTCTTTTAAAACTTTAGCAACCGCTTCAACGATTAGATGTGTATACGTAAGCTTCTCATTGTCGCGTTTCAAAAAGTCGTTTTTTTCATTGTCGCGTTTTTTTACAATTTTCGACATATTTACGTCGATAATTGAAGTTACATGAGGGGATATTTTTACCGATGAAACCATGTGTTCGGCAATAATCTTACGCATCCTGCTCATTTCAACAACCGTATCCTCAGAATCAATAACTGTTTTAATTCGTTCAACAGACGATATTTCTTTTTTTATTTCAAATTCTTTGGGTTTTGAGAGGTACTTTAGTAAATCTTCTTTCGTAATACGACCTCCGCTCCCACTTCCTATTAAGGCATTTAGCTCGTTAATGGGAATATTTTCAATTCGAGCCATATTACGAACCAGAGGAGAAACAAATTTATTTACATCATAATCAATAGCTTCTATTTTAGGAATTGGTAGAATTTCTTTTTCTTCAACCTGCAGTTGAGTTTCTAAAACAGAAATTTTATTGTTTACATCTTTTTCCTCCCTGTTTTTTAATTCTTCACCTACTTCCAAAACTGCAATTACTTTATCCACTGCTACTATGTCACCTTCTTTATAAATTTGTTTAATAAGAAACCCTTCAACTGGTGCTGCAATTTCCGAATCCACTTTATCGGTAGCAATTTCAACAATACTCTCGTCAATAAAAATTTTGTCTCCCACGTTTTTCAGCCATTTTGTAATAGTAGCCTCAATAATTCCTTCGCCCATTTTAGGCATTATAATATCAAATTTTGCCATTTTTAATTTCTAAAATTGTACTAATTCATGTTAATTTGAAATATTAACAAAACAAAAATCAAATTGTTTTAAGCCACTAAAAACTCATTGCGAAACAACAACTTTCAATAGGTATTAAATCATTTTTTTTGTAAATTATCGGCTGGAATCTTAACCTTAATAAATTGTCCTAACGCTTCAATTTGAATTTGCAAAAAATGTTTACCTTCTTCTCTAATACATTCTCCCTCAAGCCCTTTAAGAGGACCGCCTGTAACAACAACCTTATCTCCCTTCGCTAATTGCTTAGAGGATACCGATTCAAACAAATCATGTTGTTCAATTTTCTTTAATAAATCAAATTCATAATCCCGTAAAAAAAGATTACTACCTGCAATTTTAACAGATGCAACAATATTGTCTATTTGTACAACATTGTAAATTTCCACATGTGAACAATAAACGAAAATATATCCAGGCAACATTGGAACCTTAACTTTTTTCTTGCGGTCGCTCCATTGACGCATTACTTCAATAATTGGCAAATATGCAATATGATTTGAATTTTGAAGCGAACTTAGAACTTTCTTTTCACTTCTTGACCGACAATAAAAAATATACCAACGAGGCTCTTCGAGATTATTCAAAATTCAAATAATAATTATAAAGTTTACAAAAGTAGGGAAAAAATTTAAAGCTGTGAAATTATTAATTTGTATCTCTTTTGTATTTTTAACATCGTGCAAGTAGTAAATAAAAAAATCGCAACTGACTGATTATCAATTGCGATTTGCTTTTTAAAGTGGTCCCACAAGGATTTGAACCTTGCCCTTATCCTGCTGAACCACAATGACTTATAAAGGCTAAACATCTCATACCACCGCGATTCCCACCGCTAATTTCAGTATAATTTGCACCTCAATGAACGTCTTTTCTCATTGCAAAGATACTAAAAAACACTCCAAATGCAACAGTTTAACAAAATAAAATTGTTCAAGTTGAAAGGTTAATTTTCTAAAACAAGATACCCAAGCGATTAAATAAACCCAACTATTAAGCATTTTAAAAGCATTTAAGGTGGTTGTAAATCTTTTGTGACAATTTGATATATATAAGAGAAAACACTCTTGTAATTAACGCAAATACATTTTCTTCAAAATCTAAATCAGCAAGTTGCTTTTTTAATAATATCGTTTGTCTGTATATTTATAATTATTTTTATTAATATTCAGTTTTATTTCGTTCATTCAAATTTAATTTATATTTTTGGGGTGTTTTAGTTTTATAAATATTTTCCTTAGTAACATTGCTCCTTTTTATAAAAGTTTTTATTTTCGATTAGTTGTTAAAAATTTAAATTATGAAAAAAATATTTTTTATTATTTTATTTTACATAAGCAATGTTTCCTATTCTCAAATATCACTTGGTAAAAATGCTGACAAGCTTATAGATGAAATCACAAGTACAAATGATGTTGTTTTATTAGCTTCTTATCAGAGTAAGCCTCTTGTTGTTCATTTTACTAAAGAGATTAAAATGACGGAATTTTATAAGACTTTTTTCTTTTTAAACAACTTATGCATCTCAGAAACTCATTTATTTCCATTGTCTCAATTTGACACGCACTTTGCTATTCTTAAATTGCGATATGGTGTTCCAGAAGAAACTAATTTTGCTGGTAACAATGTATTTGTTTGGCATTCGAGTAACGGTTTGAATATAACCATGTCAAAAAGAACTAGTCGTTTCTGTGATTGTGTTGTGACGTCTATTGACTATTCATTTGATAAAGATATTAAAAAGATTAATGACGCTACAATGATACTAACCAGTGGTTTAACAGAGTATAAATTTCTAAAAAACATAGAGTAAACAAAATGTGAAAACCATTTTTTAATCTTTTAATTTTTATTATTACTCTATATTTATAAACATAGCAACTAACTCTAAGCATTTCACACCCACCGCTTCTACACCCTTTTTACACCAGCTTATCACCAAACATCCAAACCCTCAATTTACCTGTAGTATTAAGTTTTATTGCTTTTACAGCACTTCTACACTGTTTTTACACCCTCTGTAACCAAGCAATACTAACGCCTATCCTTTCAGTTTAAGCAACTGAAAAGCTATTAAACTAAGCTCTGTTTTGACGACGTTAAACAAGCAATAAAACCGCCATTCAAGCCCTGTTTTTTCATAAACCGACCTTGCAAAGTCTAAACACCATTTTTACACCGATTTTACACCCACCAATTTCACCCATAAACGGAGGCATACTGTCTATTTAGTAACTTTTTTCTCTTTTCACGCTTCACTTTTCACATTAGACACTTTCAACTAACAAACCTTTTACACCGTTTTTACACCTCATCGTAATTGCTTTTATTAGCCCTTATTAAACCATAGTTATTTTCAAGTTAACTGTATTTTTTGTTTATTTCTTTCCTTTGCACCATTTTACTTTTTTACTATTTTTGTGCAAAGAGAATGAGCCAATGTTATTTGTTGGTCTATAAATATTTCAATACTATGGAAACAGAAAATCAACAAACAGAATATTTAAGCAAGATTGACATTGCTAAATTTTTTCTTATTAGTTCATGTTCCCATCATTATTTTTATGACATAATTAAGGATAGCGAATCAATCTTTGATGCCGATAAAATTATTGATGATGCCAAAAGCTATTTTAGTCTGGAATTATCGAAAATTGAAATGCCAATTATTGATACTAATGATTTTGATGAAGCTGATTGCCTTAAATTTGAAGCATCTATTCAAGAAATTGAGTCGACAACTATTCAGCAAATAATTCACAAAATTAGTGATTACTATGACATTAGGTTGAAGCTTCTTTATTTCAAAATTTTGCTTCCATTTTGTAAATCTCAAACACTCATAGATGAACTAAATGATAATATCGTCAATTTACAAAACCAAATCAACCAACGTCCTTTTCAAAAAATAAATGCTTTTACTATTTACAAAACAATAATCAATGCCAATCCTAATTTTGACACTCGATTTAAATCAATGTTATCTGATCTTTTACATGTAAATGAAGGCAATCCCACGGGCATTAAAAAACTTATTTCCTATTTTGACCTATTGTATCAAGAAATGTTGAATAACATTGGCGAAAGTAGTAATAACATTTCTGACAATAGCACATTTAGCATTGTTGTTGATGATAAAAAAAACACAGAAATGAACTTCTCACGTTCCGAAATCTATATTCTTACAAACTTTTTCCATGAAGTCAACGTCAAACTTATACCACAAAACAATGCACTATACCAAAAGCATTTAATCAAAGATTGTCTCTTAGTTTTCACTAACTTTCTCAACCTAGTTAATTCCGATGAAATACTAAATTATTCTGTCAAACAATATTATTCCGAATGTCAGGATAAAATTACAAATCTTGAAAGCATTATTAAAGAAAACATTTCCAATATTAATTTTTATGACCGTTTTCTTTTTTTTAACTCACTTATTGATAATCTTGACACAATTGGAAAAGAAAAATTTAAACATACTTCTATTATGATAGGTAATAGCATCACTGATTTAAAATCTTTCATAAACAAAAATAAAAAGCCAACAAATTTTGACATAAATAACTATAGAATAAGCACTCCTATTATTGAATTAAAAAATGATAATGCAAGTGAAGTTTTATTAAAATCATGTGATATTAACTTGAAACGTTCATCTTTAACTTTCATAAATCAAGTTCGTGGTTTATTTAATTATTATTCAAATGTTTCTGACAATGAGTTATTTCCCGAAAAAAGCATTAACACACTCCAAACAAACGATGATAAATTTAAAGATATACCTAAAAAAAACATCAATTCTTTTGGATTTAAAGCTCATTCGTCATTTGATTTAGCCAAATATTACGAAAGTATATTACGGAAATATGTTGAGTACAATAATGATATTGATAAAATTAAAAATGCATCTGAAATAGTTCAAATTCTTAAAGCTGAAAACTGGGATGATGTTAAAGCTATAAAAATTGGGCTGAAATCTAAAGATTTTTGCTACTCTTTGAATATGATTTATCATATTTTTGACAACATGGATCCCACTACATTATCAAAAAGTCAGATGTTTAAATCAAAAAATAATAAACCTATTTCAGCAGCTCAATATTACAATGCTAAAAGTGAAATAAAAAACGATTTTAAAAACGGTATTTCATATTCATTTTTTGAAGATTTAATTATATATATTAAAAATTGCACTAAATGTGCAAATAATTAATACAATTTACCAAAGAAAAATGGTATTCTTTTTTATTTTAAACCTTTAAGAGGAATTAGACACTACTCTGTTTCTGATTCCTCTTAAAGTGGTTATTTAAAATATTCACTTCATTTTATCATTTTGTTGTTACCCATCAAAACAGTCCTCAAGCCACTTTTATGTTTTTAAAAAAAACAGTTAGATTATTTAACAAGTAATCCTAACTTTTCTAACGCTATAAATTTCAGTGTGTTGCCTAAATTTGCCTTATGATTGTCGGCAAATCAATAACCTGTTCTTATTGTAAAATTAAAAAAGTAAAAAATGGATATTAAATTCATAACAACAGAAGAATATTTGCATCTTCTGGGTCTAATTGAGTCGATGAAGAAAAGCATTGATTCATTATCAACTAAATCAAACGATTTTGATTTTTTAAACACCCAGCAAGTATGCATAATGCTTTCAATATCAAAACGTTGCTTGCAGAATTACACTTGTTCAGGTGTAATTAAGTCCACAAAGTTAGGAGGTTTAAATTATTACTCCAAATCTGAGATCAACAATCTTTTGAAAAAGAATCTTAAATAGAATGTGTATTACCTAGTATTAAATTAATTAATTAAAAAAAAGAGAAAATGAGAAAAAAATTTATACAAATTAGCAGCAATTACATTCATAAAAACGCATCTGATTTTCAGATTTTTGAACATTATGTATGCAAATATTTTCCAAACAAAAAAATTTATTTTAACAAGTTGGTTATCAGCCCCTTTAAAACGAGCAAGCAAGTCCCAACGTTTTATATATGCGTTGACGATTCCAGCAAAAAATTAATCTTCAGAGACACATCTTTAAATTTTGATGGAGATGCGATTAAATTAGTGATGAAGCTATTTAACATCGAGTACCCAACTGCCTTGCGTAAAATTTATAAAGATTTAAAAATCAAAACTTTACGCTAATGAAAATTAATAATATCTCCAGCCAATGCCCGACTATCGAGGGCATTGGTTTCATGCAAAATATTGGCATCAGCAAGCCATCTTTAATAGAATTTAACGTGAAATCACTCATTGAATGTGATCTGTTAATTTCAGGTAACAAACACCATTTAGTGTCCGAACCATTCAATCCTGCATTTATCATTCAGCATTCGCAGAATTATTGTATTTACCGTCCCTTAGAGAGATCTCAGAAACTCTTATATTCTTGTTCTGAAAATGATTTTTTTCAATTTGGATATGCTAATTTACCAGTAACCAATCAATATTTATTTCTTGTACCCAATCCAATCGACGTCCTAATTCTTGACACTTTAGGGCATCCAGCTTTCTTTGTCAACTCATACATGAATTGCTATCCAACTCTTCTCTACAAGCTTCGAGAATCTTTCAAATCAATTTACTACTTGTATAACTCAACAAACTCAATCCTTAAGGAAATTGAAACTTTGCAAAAGCACCTTTCAAATAGCCTTACGCTCATTCCAAATATTAATACTACTCAGTTTGGCATTTCAGATTTAGCACCTGAGTATTTAAACGAAATAATTAATAATTACAGCATAACAGTTTAAAAAACACCTTATGAAGCCATATTTGTCCATCCCAGTCCAGTTATGCTCAAACGCTATCAAATGTGGCTTTGTAAGTCAATTTAAACTGTTTATTTATCTTAAAATCTCTACCAGTGGACACTTCCTTTGCACTAATGAACTAAAAAACAAAACATGCTCCATTGTGGGCTTTAAGTCTGTAAAGACTTTCAATAAGCATTTGGAGTGGCTTCTGGTAAATAAATGGATTACATTTAACTCCAAGTCTGGTAGTTTTAGGGTTGTCGGCTTTGCTCAACTTGCTAGAAGATTCAAAATTGTTTCATCTAAAAGTGTAGTTTTTTCAATAGATGATTTTAATACCTTCAAAGGATTTGTGTCAGGTGCAGTGATTACATATATGATGATTAACAAGAGTCGACGTAAACGGAGGCCGGAACGATTAAGAGGGCGTTCCAGTTCGAGTCGCCGGTTGACTCTTTTTAATCTTCCTCACGTTTATCTTTCGAAAGTACTTGCAATCACCACATCAAAGGCTCAACGTCTCCGACAAGATGCTGTTGATGCAAAATACATCAAAGCAGTAAAACATTTTGAATCCACTAACATTGAAAAAGCAGAAGCAAATTTGTATAGGAAGTACTCCGATCAAAAGAATCTTCGTCTTATTGATGGCAAAATAGTAATTCAAAAGCCGGACATCTTATCTTCAATCATGACAATTTATAATAAAAGAAACTTGCGTTTTGTTTATTCTTATAATGGAAAATCTTGATATGGTAATAAAGAGGGTAAAAGGGAGATTAAAATAATAACGTAAATGAGTAACTCATCAGAGTTACGAATAGTTATTATTACCTTATCCTGAATGAGATGATTATTTTATTTATAAAATGATTATCGAAATGAAAATACTCGCCCTATGGAGCTATTGAAGTTATCTTCAATAGCGGTGTTAAAAAAAAGAAAAAAAATATTTATATTTATTGAAATATTTTCTTAAAAGTCTATTCGGTCTATATTTATTACATTTGTACTATAATAATAATTTTTTATCAAAAATGAAAATATTAGCACTTTCAGACCTATATTGGACACAAGAATCTAAATCTATAAATATTGATGATGTTCACAAAATGTCATTTAATCAAATATTAAATTGCCCAAATTTAAACTGTGTTAAAAATTATTTTAAGATTATAAAAGCATTAGAACCAAATCTTGTTCTTTTCTGTGGTGATATCTCGGGTGATGGCTTTTGCGGCACTGGATTCTCATCTGCAATTATTTCACTTCTTCGTTTACTTGAAATTAAAAAAATTAAAGCTCGTTATATTTCGGGCAATCATGTTTTACCAGAATTCTACAATCAAATAAACGATTTTTTTCATTCTTCAAAATACATCAAAGAACTAACTTTACATCCAGAAGATATTGATGGCTTTTTGTTTGCTGGTCTTTCATACAATCAATCTCGAAACTAACAGAATTTCGTAAAAATATTTTTTATGATAAGATAGATTTTCTTGTTGCACACTGTATTCAATCACAAAGATTAAATTTATTCGAGTTCAACACTGATTATATTATAACTGGTCATTTCGACCTTAAAGTTATTAATCCTGACAATAAAATATTTATTTCTTTAGACAATGATGGATATAATATTGGGGATAAAAGCTTTGCTTTTATAAATCATAATAGGGGTTTTGGTTGTATAAAAATGATATCTCCTAGCAACGCTCCACATAATAAATATATAGATAATTCATTTATCGTCAAAAAAAACAAGCTAACTTTAGTTCATACTAATTATGATAAAAAAAGTGCTTTGGAAAATGCTATAAGTTTTTGGACAAATCGTCCACTTGACTGTAATTATTATATTAATAACATTGAATATCAAAATGTAATAGAAAAAGTAATTCGTTATAAAAAATTAGGTCAAGCAGTTTCTAAACAAGAATTAAAGGACTTTCTGTCAGTCAATATTAATTTTATGACAAAAGTCTCAAAAGTTTTTCTCAACAAACACATTTGTTTGGACAATTCTTTTGATGTCTGCACTAATGATATTCTTAATGATTGGGTTTAAAGCAGTTTTATTTTTTTTACTTATTGTTTGCATTATTCTCTTATATTAAACAGCTAATCAAACTACAAAAAGAAACTTACACATTCTTTCATACAGTAGCTTAATCTTTTTAATTATCATCCCATGCTTATCCTACTCGAAAAAATATTTAGCGGTAATTTTTTTTAATTCAAAATTCAATATGAAATTCTATTTTTTCTTCGTCACATACACTTTTTGTTTGTATATTTGGCGTGATAAATATTCTCATTAATTCATTTTGTTAGTAGCTTTATTTCCTTTATGAATTAACAATATTATGGCAAAAAAGTGTGTTATTGATAGAAATTGAAAAGAAATTAAGAGATAATGTTTGAACAAACTTTTAAAAATATAGACGACATACTGCACAAAGATGCTGGATGTGGAAGCGAATTAGATTATGTAGAACAAACTTCGTGGGTATTGTTTCTCAAATATTTGGACGATTTGGAGCGTGACCGTGCCACAGCTGCCGAACTCAAAGGAAAGACTTATACGCCAATCATTGAAACAACATATCAATGGGCTGTTTGGGCAATGCCAAAAAAGAAAAAAGCGGGCAGTGAACTTGTCGAACTGGATCACAACAAAGCCCTCACAGGTGATGACCTTACCGACTTTGTAAACAACAAACTCTTTCCTTATCTCAAAAAGTTTAAACTAAGTGCAGATACTGCCGACAGCATTGAATATAAGATTGGTGAGATTTTCAGTGAACTAAAAAACCGCATACAAAGTGGATATAACCTGCGAGAAGTAATTAACCGCATTGATGAGTTGCAATTCCGAACTCATGCAGAGAAACATGAAATGAGCCATCTGTACGAAGACAAAATCAAAAATATGGGTAATGCAGGGCGAAACGGTGGCGAATATTACACCCCTCGTCCGCTTATTACCACCATTGTAAAAGTGGTTGGTCCAAAAATTGGCGATAAAATTTATGATGGTGCTGTGGGCTCAGCAGGTTTCCTTTGTGAGGCATTTAACTATCTTAAAAACAGCAAATCTCTTTCATCCAAAGAAACTGAAATACTCCAAAAACATTCTTTTTACGGAAAAGAAAAAAAATCTCTTGCTTATATTATTGGCATTATGAACATGATTTTTCATGGCATCGAAGCCCCCAATATCATTCACACCAACACCCTAGCCGAAAACCTTGCCGACATTCAAGAAAAAGACCGTTACGATGTGGTGCTTGCAAACCCACCTTTTGGTGGTAAAGAACGTGCCGAAGTGCAACAAAATTTCCCCATTAAAACAGGTGAAACGGCTTCACTCTTTTTGCAACATTTTATAAAAATATTAAAAGCAGGTGGAAAAGCAGGTGTAGTAATTAAAAACACGTTTTTGAGCAATACCGACAATGCCACGGTTGCCATTCGCAAAACTTTGTTGGAAAGTTGCAATCTACATACGGTGTTGGATTTGCCAGGCGGAACGTTTACAGGTGCAGGTGTAAAAACGGTAGTCTTGTTTTTTGAAAAAGGCAAACCCACACGCAACGTTTGGTTTTATTCACTGAACCTCGACCGTAATTTAGGCAAAACCAATCCACTCAACGAAAGTGATTTAGCTGATTTTATAGAACTCCAGAAAACCAAAGCCGACAGTCCCAACTCATGGTCAGTTTCGATGGCTGAGGTTCTCGAAGCAAGAGACACCTTCGACCTTTCGGTTAAAAACCCAAACAAAAAAGAAGAAACTGCCCTTCGCTCACCAAAAGCCATTTTAGAAGAGATAAAAGCATTGGATAAAGAAAGTGCAGAAATTTTAAACTCAATTTTGGAACTGATATGAAAAATTGGGAGAGAAAGAAATTAGGGGAAGTTTGTAAAGTGATTGCAGGACAATCACCCGAGGGGAAATTTTATAATTCTGAAGGAAAAGGAATGCCTTTTTATCAAGGCAAAAAAGAATACTGTGAAAAATACATTGGTGAACCAACCACTTGGACAACTAAAATAACAAAGGTAGCAGAAGCAGGTGATATTCTGATTTCCGTTAGAGCACCAGTTGGACCTGTGAATTTTGCAACTCAAAAAATTTGTATTGGACGAGGACTTGCTGCAATTCGCGCAGGAAAAAACATTGACAAAGAATTTCTTTTTAGCTTTTTGATAAAGCACGAAAATGAAATTGTAGGTAATACAGGTGCTGTTTTTAATTCAATAAATAAAACACAAATTGAAAATCTTGAAATCCCCCTTCCCACTCTCCCCGAGCAACAAAGCATTGTTTCCATATTAGATGAAACCTTTGCTGCCATAGCCAAGGCAAAAGCTAATGCCGAACGGTGCCTGAGGCTCTCGAAGGCACTTTTTGAAAGCTATTTGCAGGGGATTGTTTCAAATGGAAACAAATGGGACAAAAAAACATTAGCTCAAATTTCCACAACCTTTGGAAGGGGAAAATCAAAACATCGTCCAAGGAACTGGGAAGGTCTTTATGGTGGTAAATATCCGTTTATTCAAACAGGCGATATAAGAAATTGTAACCATTTTATAACTGAATATTCACAAACTTATAATGAAATTGGTCTTGCCCAAAGTAAACTTTGGCCAGCCGGTACAATTTGTATTACAATTGCTGCAAATATTGCAGAAACTGGAATTTTAACCTTTGATTCATGCTTTCCTGATAGTGTAATTGGGATTGTTGTAAATGAAAAGTTAGCTGACAGAGATTTTGTCGAATATCTATTGCAATCATTCAAAGTCAGAATACAATCGCTCGGAAAAGGCAGTGCGCAAGCAAATATTAATATGGGAACGTTTGAAAATGAATTATTCCCATTTCCACCAGTTAAGGAACAAAAGTTAATTGTTGAAAAATTAAATCAACTTGCCATTGAATGCAATAAGATTGAAGCCATTTATCAGAAAAAATTAGTAGATTTGGAGGAGTTAAAAAAGAGTATTTTAGCGAAAGCGTTTAATGGAGAAATATAAACTGAAAAAGTGGTTGCTGTATGACAAAAGAAGCAAAAACATATCGCCATTCGGCAGCCTTTGGAAAACGCATTGAGTATTACGTTATTGGCTTAATGCTCAAAGAAGGCTTAGACGTTTATTTGCCAATGGTAGATGATGATGCTATTGATGCAGTAATTAAAAAGCCTGACGGCTCATTTGTTGAAGTGCAAATAAAAGCCCGAAGTAATGATAATAAATTCGGAGCAGCTGCACTCTTTGCTGGAATTCCACACGAATACAGAAAAAACTATTGGTTTGTTTTCTATTCAGAAAGAATGGATACAATGTGGGTTTTATCAAGCAAAGAATTTGTGGATGAAGCCGTTCAAAACAAAACAGGCAAAAATGCAGGTAAGCGTTCAATTTGGTTTAACGGCAAAATCACGAAAGAGAAAACTGAACACGTAAAACCACAATTTCAAAAATACGTAGTGAATAACTTTAATAGAATAATTACGGAAAATCCAGACAAGAAATAATAGAATGAACAAAACAGTAACAATTATAGTAGTCTCAACTAAATGAAAATTAAACATCACGAGATAGAAATACTTCAAGATAATCCATTTGCCAACTGCAAATTGGAAAGAGAACCGTATGCAAGAGTATTAACAGAAATTGTAAATGCTTATGCAGATGGTTTTGTGTTAGCCATAAACAATGAATGGGGTACAGGAAAAACAACCTTCGTGAAGATGTGGCAACAGCAACTTAAAAATGAAGGTTTTAAGACTATCTATTTCAATGCTTGGGAAAATGATTTTGACAGCAATCCTTTAGTTGCTTTAATGTCAGAATTAAATTCTTTAACCAATGTGAAAAATAAAAAGGTTTTCAAATCAGTTATTGAAAAAGGTGCGATTTTAGTCAAGAACATTGCCCCCTCACTTGCAAAGTCTTTGATTAAAAAATATGTAGTTGATATTGATGAGATTTCAGTTGAAGCCATTGAAAACGCCACAAAAGCATCAACTGAATTATTACTAGAAGAAATCAAAGAATATTCTTCAAAAAAGAAAACCATTATTGAGTTCAGGAAGGAGTTGGAAAAATTTGTAAAGCAAGCCGACAATTCTAAACCTCTCATTTTCATAGTTGATGAATTAGACAGATGCCGTCCAAGCTATTCGGTTGAAGTTTTAGAACAGATAAAACACTTTTTCTCTGTTTGCGGAATTGTATTTGTGCTATCCTTTGATAAGAATCATTTGGCAAGTGCTGTAAAGGGATTTTACGGAAGTGAACAAATTGACAGCAACGAATATTTAAGGCGTTTTATTGACTTAGAATATTCGATACCCATTCCACAAACCAAATTGTTTAATGAATATCTTTTCGGATACTATCAGTTTAATGATTTTTTCTCTTCTGATGAAAGAAGAAAGTTTTCAGAGCTTCGTGATGATGCTCAATTTTTGTTGAAAATTGCTGATATTCTATTCACTAAAACAAATGCCACTTTGAGGCAACAGGAAAGAGTTTTTGCTCTTACAAGGTTGATTTTATGTACATTCAAAAGTAATCAATACACTTTTTCTCACTTACTCTTTATATTGGTATATTTGAAAACAATGAGGAATGATATGTATCAAAAAATTGAAAGAAACGAATTTTCTCTACAAGAATTAAGCGACTTGTTTTTTGAAACCATTTATTCTGATAAGAAAGACCCTAATGGAATTAATCTTTTATATATAGAATCCTTATTGCTATGGTTTTACAACAACGATAGTGATTATCAAGACAGAATAAATTTGCTTGAAAAAGATGAGTCTGGCAATTTGACTACTCCAATTATATCAAAGTTAGAAAATGAAAATTCAAGATCAAGCTTAGTCCAGCTTTTTGATCATATTAAACATCAGCGTAATTATGATACAATAGGTTTAAATTATTTAATTAAAAAAATAAACCTGACAGAGTCAATTGCAATACAATAGAATTATAATCGTTTCAGAAACAAGAGCAGAACAAAAATGGAAGAACAACAACTCATAGAATTACTTAATAATTTAGTAAAACAACCAAAGGAAAGCGAATGGGTGGAGTTCAAATTGAATTTTCATTCAGAGCAGGAAATTGGAGAGCGTATTTCAGCCTTAGCCAATGGAGCAGCTATTCACAATCAAGACTATGGATATTTAATTTTTGGAGTGGAAGATGGAAGTCATATTATCAAAGGAACAGCTTTTAAACCTAAACATCACAAAAAAAGCAATGAAGAATTAGAAAATTGGTTGGCTCAGCGTTTAGATCCTCGTATTGATTTCAGGATTTACGAATTTGCATACGACACACAACGAAACATTGCCTTGTTTGTCATTCCTTCTGCCCAAAACAAACCTGTTGATTTTTTCCATACGCCTTATATCAGGGTAGGAAGCATTACTAGGAAATTGTCAGAATTTCCGGAAAAGGAACGTAAAATTTGGCGTAAATCGGATAAGCCTTATGAATTAGAAATTGCAAAAGATAAACTTTCGGCTGCTGATGTTATTCGATTACTGAGTACAGAAACCTATTTTGACTTGATGAAACTTCCTTATCCCTCAAATCAGAATGGTGTAATCGAAAAATTTGTCAATGAAAACCTAGTGATTAAATCGCAAGGCTACGCTATAACAAACCTTGGTGCCATTTTATTTGCGAAAAATTTAGCCGAGTTTGAGTCTGTTCAGCGTAAATCGGTAAGAGTGATTGTATATAAAGGCAAAAACAAAGTTGAAACCATACGTGAGCAGACAGGAGTAAAAGGATATGCTCTTGGCTTTTTAGGGCTTGTAGAATGGATAAATAGCCAATTACCTGCAAATGAAGAAATTGGAAAAGCACTAAGAAAAGAATCCCGAATGTATCCCGAAATAGCCATTAGAGAATTAGTGGCAAATACTTTAATCCATCAGGATTTATCGGTTAAAGGATTTCCAATGGTTGAAATCTTTATTGATAGAATTGAAATATCAAATCCAGGGAATCCATTGATAACACCTGATAGATTTATTGATTCATACATTTCTAGAAACGAAAAACTGGCAGACTTAATGAGAAGAATGGGCTTTTGTGAAGAAAAAGGAAGTGGCTTGGATAAAGTTATTTCTTACAATGAATTGTATCAACTTCCTCCCATTAATGTAATTACAGATGAAAACCGCACAAGAGTAACTTTATATAGTTACAAAAAACTGAATGATTTAGATAAAAAAGAAAAAATTCGGGCTTGTTATCAGCATGCCTGTTTAAAGTGGGTGTCTAACGAAAAAATGACAAATCAAAGTTTAAGAGAGCGGTTTCAAATTGATGACCGAAATTATCCGATTGCATCACGTATAATAAGAGATGCTTTAACAGACAAAGTAATCAAAGAAGAAGATCCAGAAAGTAAATCAAGAAAATATGCAAGCTACTTACCCTATTGGGCATAAAATCTTATGTAATGGTTATGTAACAAAACAGCACTCTGTCTTTTTTAATACATTGAAAATCAATGCCTTTTTATGTAATGCTTATGTAACGGATAATAGGCGTTTATTTGTTGATTATTCAATAAGAAGTAAAATCTTATGTAACGCTTATGTAACAAAAGGGGTGTATTCCAAAATTAAATGCTTGATTTTCAATATGTTTTTATGTAATGCTTATGTAATTGGCAACCCGATTTTGTTTGATATTCATTTAATAAAAATGGAATTATGAACGAAGCAGAAACAAGAGCGGAATTAATCGACCCCAAGCTTAAGGCTTGTGGTTGGGGCATGGTAGAAGGTTCTAAAGTCCTTCGTGAGTTCCATATTACCCAAGGCAAAATACAAACAGGCGGTGGACGTGGCAAAAAAGAAATTGCCGATTATGTTTTGGTGTACAAAGGCATCAAACTCGCCATAATAGAAGCCAAAAGTGATGTACAAGTAGTTGGCGAAGGCGTTATGCAAGCCAAAAAATACGCTCAAAAACTCCATTTAGAAACCTCTTATAGCACAAACGGTAAAGAAATTTACCAAATCTGTATGAAATCAGGCGAAGAAGGCATTGTAACAGATTTTCTTAGCCCCGAACAACTTTGGAATAAAACATATCCGAAGGTGGCTGAGACTTCTTGCACTGAGGAAACTCTAAGTATCGAAGCTATCGATGTGTGGAGAGAAAAATTTGCCAATATTCCATTCGAAGACAAAAGTGGTACATGGCAACTAAGATATTATCAGGAAATAGCCATAAATAACACCTTAGAAGCTATTGCTAAAGGTGAAAACAGAATCTTGCTTACCCTTGCTACTGGCACTGGCAAAACTGCCATCGCTTTTCAAATTGCTTGGAAACTCTTCCAAACCAAATGGAACTTATCAGCAATAAATGATAATGCTCAATCATCAATTGCAAATTATCAAGCCCGAAGTCCAAGAATTTTATTTTTAGCCGACAGAAACATTTTAGCCGACCAAGCTTACAATTCCTTTTCCTCATTTCAGGATGATGCTTTAGTGCGTATTAAACCTCACGAGATTAAGAGAAGCGGAAGAGTGCCAACCAACGGCAGCATTTTCTTTACAATTTTTCAAACCTTTATGACTTACGTAAAAGTGGTAAAGAAAATAGAACCTTTCGAACAAATAAGTATTGCAGCAGCTCCTATCGGAGAATATAAGTCAGAACAATTTAATTTTGGACAATATCCTAATGATTTTTTTGATTTTATCATAATAGACGAGTGCCACAGAGGTGGAGCAAACGATGAAGGAAACTGGAGAGGAATTTTAGAATATTTTTCACCTGCCGTTCAGTTAGGTTTAACAGCTACACCCAAACGAAAAGACAACGTGGACACTTACCGTTACTTTGGCGAACCTGTTTACATCTATTCACTCAAAGAAGGCATCAATGATGGTTTCTTAACCCCTTTCAAAGTTAAACGCATCAAAACCACTTTAGACGATTACAGATACACTTCAGATGATACTATTGTGGAGGGCGAAATTGAAGAAGGCAAACTATATGAAGAAAAAGACTTTAACCGTATCATTGAAATAATAGAACGTGAAAAGAAAAGAGTAAACATCTTTTTAGATGAAGTCAATCAAAACGAAAAGGCAATAATTTTTTGTGCCAATCAAGCCCATGCAGCTTTAATTAGGGATTTAGTTAATCAAAATGCGCAATGTAAAGATCCTTTTTATTGCGTTCGTGTTACAGCCAACGATGGTGAAGAAGGCGAAAGATTGCTAAGAGAATTTCAAGACAACGAAAAAACAATTCCAACCGTTTTAACCACTTCGCAAAAACTCTCCACAGGTGTAGATGCAAGGAACATTCGAAACATCGTTTTGCTTAGACCTATAAATTCGATGATTGAGTTCAAACAAATTGTAGGTCGTGGTACACGTTTGTTTGATGGCAAGGAATTTTTTACCATTTACGACTTTGTTGATGCATACAAACACTTTTCTGATCCTGAATGGGATGGTGAACCTTTAGCTTTAGAAAATTGCAAAAAATGTGGTCAGAATCCTTGTGAATGTGAATATACACCACCAAAACCTTGTCCTTTGTGCAATCAGCGACCATGCGTTTGCGAAAAACAACCACCAACCCCTTGTGAGAAATGTGGTCAAAGTCCTTGCATATGCAAGAAAAAAGCTAGAATTAAACTCAAAGATGGAAAAGAAAGATTGATTGATGTAATGATTCAAACTTCGTTTTGGAGTGCAGATGGCAAACCTATTTCTGCTGAAGAATTTTTAAATAATCTATTTGGTGAATTGCCCAAACTTTTCAAAGACGAAGAAGAATTGCGAAAACTTTGGAGTAGTCCGATAACTCGAAGGATTTTATTAGATAATTTAGATGCAG
>CAZFPO010000053.1:0-7437 GCA_964521105.1 uncultured Lentimicrobiaceae bacterium
AGAGAGAGAGAGAGAGAGAGCAGTTCGACTTCGTGGTCATCGAGCGGAGCCGAGAAGCTCACTTGCCAAAAGTTCGACTTCGTGGACATCGAGCGGAGTCGTTTTCGGACATCGAGCGGAGCCGAGATGCTCACTGCCCAAGGAGACAAGATATCAAACTCAAGCCAAATTATTCACAAAAACAATGTTGTAAATGATTTGGGCATGTACAAAACAAAGAGCAATTTTTATCATTGGCAGAAAAATAAAATGCCAGAAGCTTATTGTTTTGAATTTTTTAACAATGTACAAAATACCCAAACAACGCCGTACAAACAGCCACAATAGCGATGAACCTCCATAATACTACATGCATTGGCTAAAAAAACAACTACGGATTGAACTCCGTAAACAATCAATTACTATTTTTATAAACAAATTAATTAACAAATTCAAAAACAATTGAATAGGCTGTTATTTTATATTATTTTTCCCTTTCTCCTTTTTGCATCGGTTTTTAACCCATCCTTTGCACAGCAAAACCTTGTGCCCAATGGTAGCTTCGAAGAATATGATTCATGCCCAAACGCAGTAGCACAATTATATTTAATTTCAAATTGGTATATGCCAACCATGGGTACACCTGATTATTTTAATTCTTGTTCAGATGTTTTTTCCGAAATTAGCATCCCTCAAAACATATTTGGCTATCAACAAACAATGGAAGGAAATGCATATATAGGTTTAATATTGTTGTATGTAGATTTTAATAACGAAAAACCAGAATACCGTGAATATATTCAAACAAAAATAAATCATTGCTTAACTTCAGGTCAAGAGTACTATTTGGAATTTTTTGTAAATAAAAGCAATATTTACGGGATTGCAATTGATAAAATTGGTGCTTTTTTTTCTACAGATCCAATTTCTAAAAATGATGCAGAAGTTTTGAATGTAGAGCCTCAGATTTTCAATCAACATCATCAAGTTATAACGGATACTATTAGCTGGACAAAAATATCTGGAACTTTTATTGCCTCAGGAAACGAATGTTATCTTACTATAGGAAACTTCTATTCGATTGAAGAAACAGATACAATTATTTTCAATCCAGATTGGCCAGATGACTATGCGTACTATTATTTTGATGGTATTTTGTTAATAGAAGTTGAATCAAAAATACAAGTTCCAAATGTTTTCACTCCAAATGGAGATAATTTTAATGATTTATTTATTGCTGACTATACCTCCATTATTAATTTTGAAGCATTTATTTATAATCGATGGGGACAGCAATTATATTCGTGGATTAATCCAAATGAAGGTTGGGATGGTAAATACAATGGTTTTGATTGTCCAGAAGGAGTGTATTTTTATACTATTAATGCAAAAGGAATAGAAGGGAAAATTTATAATTTAAATGGTTCGTTTCAATTGTTGAGATAAAAACCAACAATATGAAAAAAATACTTTTTGTAATATTTTGTACCCTTGCTTCATTAGCAAAGGCTCAGCAAGTGCCAACAGGTTTAGGTAGTCAGACAATTAACCAAAATTGGTCAAGAAATGGAAATACAGGCAATGGTTCTACACCTACAAATGCAAATATTTTTGGCACAGCATGGAATTCGCCAATTTACACCATATCAAATGGATTAATCCGAATGAAACTAAATGGCACATATGCAATTGGAAATCAATATTCAGTTAATGGCTTTACTACCTTAAATTCAACAATAAATACAACAGGGTATTTAGGATTGGGATTAAATACCGGAAATATTTGGAATACAAAGGGTCCATTTTCCATGCTACATTTGAACGGAAATGGCAGTTTTGTCCAAGAGCTAGGCTATAGACCTTGGATGCAAACAGGGATTACTTTTACTTCAAATAGCGATATGGCTTACATAGGACATCGTGCAACAAATGGAGTTGAAGATAGAACAGATTTAATGTTTGTGTGGAGTGATAACCCAATAGGTGATGTACAAGATAATTTGATATTCGCCTATTCCACAGGAGATCAATCACATATTACGACCAATGATTTGGATGGTACAGTGTCAAGTCGTCCACTAACAAATACAATACGGTATTAGTCGTCCCCCGACTAATACGAAAATAGCGTTAGTAGTCTGAGGACGACTTGTTGGAAGAACATAAAAAAATCCTACCTTTGCAAAAAATTGATAAATAGATGAAACGCAAAGATATTATATACGGAGTTCGTCCGATAATAGAGGCACTTGAATCGGGCAAAGAGATTGAAAAAATATTAGTTCAAAAAGGCACAATTGGCGAAGGCATAAAATATATTCAACATCTTTCACGTAGCCGTGCTATTCCAACACAAATAGTACCTTACGAAAAAATGCAAAAAATCACCACTTCGGTTCATCAAGGTGTAATCGCTTTTATTTCGGAAATAGAATATGATGACATTTTTTCGATAATACCCAATCTGTTTGAAAATGGCAAAACTCCATTTATTCTTGTTTTAGACCGTATAACTGATGTTCGGAATTTTGGTGCAATTTGCCGTACTGCCGAATGTGCAGGCGTTGATGCCATTGTAATTCCAACTCAAAATGCTGCTCAAATTAATGAAGATGCCATTAAAACATCGGCTGGAGCTTTAACTCGAATTCCAATTTGCCGACATAAAAATTTAAAAGAAGTTTTGCAATTTTTACAAGAATCGGGATTAGCTATTTTTGGATTAACCGAAAAAGCAAAGACTCCATATTTTAATGAAGACTTTAATATTCCATTGGCAATGGTTATGGGGAATGAAGGGGAAGGAATTTCACCCGAATATTTCAGCTTTTTTTCTAAATCTATTCTAATTCCAATGGCAGGTAAAATTCAGTCGTTAAATGTTTCGGTTGCCACTGGAATTATTTTATTTGAAGTATTACGTCAACGAAATTTGTAAACTAAATTAATGACTAAACTCGGAATAATATCGGACACACACGGATTTTTACCCGACAAAATTTTGGAGTTTTTAAAACCGTGTACTCAAATTATTCATGCTGGCGACATTGGTTCACTCGAAATCACAGATAAATTATCAAAAATTTGTGAATTAAATGCAGTTTATGGAAACATCGATGGTTCAAATATTAGAACTGAATTTAATGAATTTATTATTTTAACAATTGAGGAAATCAAAATTTTAGTGATGCATATCGGAGGTTATCCCGAAAAATATAATAAAGAGTCGTTAGCATTAATTGAAAAATATAAACCCAATTTATTTATTGCAGGTCATTCTCACATATTAAGAGTTATGTACGACAAAAAACGGTCATTATTATACATAAATCCAGGGGCTGCTGGCAAATTTGGATTTCACTCAAAAATTACGGCTATACGATTGGATATTAACGGAAAAAAATTTGAAAACTTAGAGGTTTTTGATATGGATAAGTAATTTGTAGTCAAAAACTTAATAAAAAGGTAACATTTTTGATTAAAAAACGTATATAATCGGGTGATTTGACGATTGTATTATTTTTTTTATATAAATTGCAAAACAAAAATTGAATTCTGATGAAACGTTTTTTCCAATTTACAATTATTTTTTCCCTTTTAATATTTCCGCATTTAATTAAGGCTCAGAAATTTGGAACAAGTGAATACAAATCCGAATTTAACAAAGCCCTTAAATTCATGAAGGAAGATGAGTATAGGTATGCTTATGCAATTTTTGAATCGCTGAACAAATCGAATCCCGATAACGCCAATATTCAATACCACATGGGAGTTTGTTTAATGGACCAAAAATATGAAAAAGATGAATCACTAATTTGGCTATTAAAAGCTGCTGAAAATTTCTCTGTATATTACAAATCAACTCCAAACGAAACAGCAGCCCCTGTTTATGTTTTGTATCAAATTGGTATTTGTTATCATTACTCGTCCAATTATAAAGAAGCAAAAAAGTGGTATCAGGAATTTATTGATCGTGCCGACCCAACAAAAATTCCACGAGATGTTAGCCGTGCTAAGGAAAAGATGGATTGGTGCGATAACCCTTCGTTAATTACACCTCCAAACTTGGATAGCTTGTTAGCTCTTAACAAAAAACCGCCAGTTCGAAACGACGAATACTACACAAAAATTGGCGATGCACTCGAAATTGTTAACCTCGACCATATTCATGCTTTAAGCATTTTAATTCCAATTTTGGAAATGGATCCAAACAACTGTAACGTAAACTATTTTGTTGGAATTGCATGTCTTAACATTCGTGATTTACGTCATTTAGCTCCAGTTTATTTAACAAAGGCTGTTGAAAAAGTCGACCCTCGACTAATAAAAAAGAATGCATATTCGCAAGCCGCTCCTAAATTTGCTAATTACTACTTAGGCTTAGCTTGGTACGAAAACAGCCGTTGCGACTTAGCTGTTCCAAACTACCGTGCATTTTTAACAATTTTAGGACAAAAAGACCCTTATGTTAACGAAATTGTTGAACATAAAATTGAATTATGCTTAATGCAACAAGCCGAACTCGATTCTATTTTGCTTGCAAATAATCGTAATCCAAAAGATTTTGACTTAACCGAAGATTCTATCAACAAAGCTCGTATACGAAAAGATACTGCTACCGCTCGCTTAGTTCAAGACACCACTGTCATTGTGAGCAAAGATGGTTATTTTTATGCCGTACAAGTTGGAGCTGGAAATATTAATATGCAATACTTTGAAGAACTCCGAAAATTAGATAAAAACAACAATCTCCCCTTCCCTTATCGTGGAACTAAAAAGGCACGAACAGACGAAATTCCTGGTGATAGACTGCGTCGTTTCATAATTGGCAAATTTAAAACTAAAGAAGAAGCCATGCCTTTGCTAAAACAAGTTATTGATATGGGATACAAGGACGCATTTATTGGACAATTCCAAGAACACGTACTTCAAGAATAAAATAATCTGAAATCAAATTAAAGGCAATTAATTTTGCCTTTTTTTGTTCAAGACATAAAGTATTTTTGCCCATACTTACAATTATTATTATATTTGCAGTCCTTAAATTAATTCAAATTATGAATTCTTGTTATACAAGAAAGTAGATCTAATCAATTATTCATTATCATGGAAAACAAAACAAATTCTAATCCGGTATCTGATGAGCAACCTGAAAGCCTACAGATAGAAAATGCCGAACAAAATCAGGAAATTAACGATTCAAATATCGAAAACCCAGTGAATGATGAAATCATTGTAAATGAAGACATCAAAGCTAAAGAATTAAATGAAATTACGGAACCTGTTCAAATTATTGAATACGCTGAAATTTCAGAAAACCAAGTGATTGAAAGCCCTATTACTGAGTCAGAGTCCGATAATGTCAAAGCTGAAAATTCAATTGAAAACATTATCGAAGAAATTAACGATTCATCAGATGAAATTCAAGAAGATGATGAAAACGCTGATGATTTAGATGAGAACGAAACTCAAGTAGAGCTAAATTTAGGCGGAATTGAAGACAAAACAACCGTTGAATTGGTTGATTTATTTGAAGATATTTTGAATAAATACAATATCCAATCAATAAAAGGGAACATTTCAACCATTCGAAACATATTTAGGGATAAAATTTTAGCCGAAAAACAGATTGCCATTGATGCATTTATTGCAAATGGTGGAGAGAAAGAAGATTTTACAATACCCGAAAGTGAAGTTGAAATAAAATTTAATCAATTATTAAAACTATATAAATCGAAAAAAACGGAACATGTTGAAAAACTTGAACTAAAAAAAGTTGAAAATCTAAAATTTAAAGAACAACTTTTAGAAGAGCTCAAGCTTTTAATTGATTCAACCGAACCGCTAAAAATTATTAATGACAAATTCCGTGAAATTGACGAACGTTGGAAAAATGCCGGACCAGTTCCTCAAAAAGATTATAGCAGTTTATGGAAAAGCTATCATTTTTCGGTAGAACGTTTTTTTGACAAAGTAAGACAATACAGAGAGTTAAAGGATTTAGATTACAAGAAAAATTTAGAATTAAAAATTGAATTGTGCGAAAAAGCAGAAGAATTAATTGTTGAAAAATCAGTTACTAAATCATTTAAACTTCTTCAACTTTATCACGATCAATGGAAAGAAATTGGACCTGTTCCAGAAGATAAAAAAGACGAAATTTGGGAACGTTTTAAAACATGTACCGACCGAATTAACGAGCGTAGAAAAGAATACTACGAAGAACGACAAAATGAGCTTCAAACAAATTATAAAGCAAAGTTAGTTTTATGCGAAAACATCGAAGAATTATGTAATAAAGAGTATTCGCTCATTAAAGAATGGAATGAGGTAAGCGATAAATTAACTGAATTACTGAAAGTTTGGAAAACAATTGGACCAGCACCTAAAGAAGTAAATGATCAAGTTTGGGAAAGATTTAAAAACAACTTAGATATATTCTTTGTAAACAAAAAAAATTACTTAGAAAAGATCAAAGACGAACAGCTCGAAAACTACAATAAAAAAGTAAATCTTTGTATTAAAGCCGAATCCATTGTCGACAGAACCGATTGGAATAAAGCCACAGCCGAAATTCTTGAACTTCAAAAAGAATGGAAAACCATTGGTGTGGTATCTCGTAAACAATCCGAAGCAATTTGGAAACGTTTTAGAAGTGCTTGCGATAAATTTTTCGAGAAAAAATCAAACTATTTTGCGCATGCAAAAGAACACGAACAGGAAAATTTAGCGAAAAAAGAACTTTTAATTAAAACAATTCTCGAATTTGAATATACCGAAAACACTAATGAAGACTTTGAAAAGTTGAAAAATTTTCAAAGAGAGTGGAATGAAATTGGTCATGTTCCGATGAAAGATAAAGAAAGATTATATAGAGAATATAAAAAAGCGTTAGATGACCATTTTGATAAATTAAAAATCAATTCAAATGATATTCGTAAAAACAATTATAAAAGCAGAATTGATTCAATTATGGAATCACCAAATGCTGACAAAGTAATTGATAAAGAACGTAGGTTTTTACAAAATAAAGCAACTCAACTTAAAGAAGACATACAACTATGGGAAAATAATATTGGATTTTTTGTAAAATCGAAAAATGCTCAACTACTTACGGCTGAATTTCAAAAGAAAATTGACGATGCCAGAGTTGAATTAAAGGATATTGAAACTAAAATTAAGTTGTTAGTAGATAAGAAATAAATTTCAACTATCGTTCAAATAAAAAAGCCGTTTATTACGGCTTTTTTATTTGAACGAAAAAAAACTTCTCGTCTCGTCTGTAAAAAGAAAAAGCCATCGTTTGACGGCTTTTATTGAGCGAAAGACGAGACTTTCCGAATAACTCGCAATAAATTTTCTCAAAAATAGAACACGAAATCTAAGTGCGAATAATTCGGAATAAACTTCTCGTCTCGTCTGTAAAAAGAAAAAGCCATCGTTTGACGGCTTTTATTG
>CAZFPO010000053.1:7537-17922 GCA_964521105.1 uncultured Lentimicrobiaceae bacterium
ACTCGCGACCCTGACCTTGGCAAGGTCATGCTCTACCAACTGAGCTACTTTCGCAAGAGTACCCGGGGCGGGACTTGAACCCGCACGACCTTTAGGGTCAAAGGATTTTAAGTCCTTCGTGTCTACCAATTCCACCACCTGGGCATCTATTATTTTTAAGAACTTCCGATGAGCGAAAGACGAGACTCGAACTCGCGACCCTGACCTTGGCAAGGTCATGCTCTACCAACTGAGCTACTTTCGCATCATTTAGGATTGCAAAAGTAAAACAATTTATTTAATTAACAAGTATTTTTTGAAAAAAAACCATAATTTTTTTTTTTTAGTTTTTTAATGCAAACAAATACTACTTTTGTATAATATCCGTTATTTAAAAATTATTTTACATTTCATACATGAATAAACTGATAACTACAATTTTGTGTATAGTTACCCTAACAACTTATGCACAAAAACATACAATAAGTGGCTATGTATACGAAAAAGGGAGTCGCGAATCTCTTGTAGGGGTAAATGTTTATAACCCCGATTTAAAAATTGGAACAACAACCAATGCTTATGGTTTTTATTCGTTAACAATAAATGCAAGCGACTCAATCGTTATTCGTTGGTCGTATGTTGGCTATAACACAGTAGAAAAGAAAATATCATTGAAGAATAATGTTGAGATGAATATTTTTTTAGACCCCTCACTCCTACTACAAGAAGTTGTAATAACAGGTGAAACGCAACGTAAAGTGAGTGAAGAAGTAAGAATGAGTGTAATTGAAATTAGTCCAAAAGATATAAAAGCGATTCCTGCCCTTTTAGGCGAAAAAGACGTTTTTAAAGCCTTACAATTAATGCCTGGTGTTCAAAAAGGGAACGAAGGATCAAGCGGAATTTACGTTAGAGGTGGCGGTCCCGACCAAAATTTAATTATTTTAGATGAAGCGATTGTGTATAATGCAAGTCATTTGTTTGGTTTCTTTTCGCTTTTTAATGGCGATGCATTAAAATCGATTGAGCTAACAAAAGGTGGTTTTCCTGCCCGATATGGAGGCCGTCTATCTTCGGTAGTTGAAATGACTATGAAAGATGGAAACAAACAAAAATTTGGTGGTGAAGCTGGGGTTGGCATAATTTCATCTCGCTTACTTTTAGAAGGACCTATTGTAAAAAACAAATCTTCTTTTATTATTTCAGGTCGTAGAACCTATATCGACATTTTAATGCAGCCCTTTATAATGGCTCAAACTGGTGGGTCGAATGTGGGCTATTATTTTTACGACTTAAACGCAAAAGTGAATTATGATTTTGGCGATAAAAACAAATTATACCTGAGTGGATATTTTGGCAGGGATAAGTTTTATATGAACGAAAAAATTGATGAAACTTCACTTAAAGCAGGATTATATTGGCAAAATTCTACCGCTACTTTACGCTGGAACCACTTGTTTAATAATAAACTATTTTCAAATGCCTCGGTAATATTTAGCGATTATACTATGGATATTTATGCTAAGGAAAAATATTTTGGTGACTATTTTAGTTTAAATTACATTTCAGGAATTCAAGACTATTCAATAAAATACGATTTATACTACCATCCTTCAGCAAATCATTCTGTTAGAGGTGGTGTAACCAGTATTTATCATATTTTTACACCCGGTGCATTTGTTGTAAAAAACAGCGATCCAACCAACGATATAAATAAGTCAAAACGCGAAGATGGTGTTGAAACTTCTTTGTATTTAGAAGATGAAATTAAAGCTTTTAAAAACAAAGTTCGACTTAATCCGGGAATTCGACTCACTTCATTTGTTGTAAAAGATAAAGCCTATTGGAGTCCAGAACCTCGTTTTTCTGGTAGCTACATGATTAAACCGGATCTTTCTGCAAAAGTTTCGTTCGCATCAATGTCCCAATTTTTACATCTGTTGAGTAATACGGGAGTAGGCTTACCAACCGATTTATGGGTTCCATCAACTAAAAACATAAACCCTCAAAAATCATGGCAAGTTGCAGCTGGTATTGCTAAAGATTTTTTGAATCGAGATTTATCTTTAACAATTGAGGGATATTACAAAAAATCCGACAATATTATTGGATATAAAGAAGGTGCAAGTTTTATTGGCATAGATGAACCCGACGAAACGTCAGAATTTAATTGGGAACAAAACATCACTTCGGGTCAAGCTTGGTCGTACGGAGCTGAATTTTTATTCCGTAAAAATGCGGGTAAATTTACAGGTTGGATTGGTTACACCCTATCTTGGACTCAAATGCAATTTGATGAACTAAATTTTGGAAAAAAATTCTGGGCACGTTATGATAGAAGACATGATATTTCGGTAGTTGGTATTTATAATATCACCGATGAATTCTCGGTTTCGGGAACGTGGGTCTACGGTACTGGAAATGCGGTAACATTACCTAAAGCATCATATAGCCCAGTTCCCTTCGACAACTCTAATATGGGATATAATTACTGGTATGTCAGCGATTACGGGGAGAAAAATAGCTTTCGTATGGCACCCTATCATCGTTTAGATATTGGATTTCAATTTCATCGAATAAAACCGAAATATGAAGAAACTTGGGAACTCGGATTTTATAATTTATACAATCGTCAAAATCCATTTTTTTACTATATAAGTAGTAATTACTACAATAATGGAACTTCCAAAACCGTGTTGAAACAAGCATCAATTTTTCCAATAATCCCATCGTTAAGTTGGTCAATTAAATTTTAATTATCATGAAAAGTAAAATATTATTTTTTTCAATCATCATTTTATTCAGTATAACATCTTGTGTTAAAGATATTTATGTTGAAACACCCAATAATGACCCTAAATTGGTTGTGAATTCGTACATTTCTCCAGAAAGCGATTCAATAAATGTTTGGGTTTCAAAATCAACCCCCCTTTATCACATTTACGATCAAAATAATGCTCAATTTATATCAAATGCTAGTGTTCAAATTTCTTCAGAAAATTCAGGTTGGGTTGATATTCCTTTTGATGCAAATAAAAACTTTTATTCAATACCCATTAATAATTTCCCAATTTCCAGTGGAAAAAAATATGCTATTAAAGTATCAGCAAATAGCTATAACACAGTTACTTCCGAAATAACAATTCCTACTTATGATAATATCAATTTCAGATACTACAAATTTGAAAATAAAGTAACTGAATGGGGCGACACTACCCAATTTATTACATATAAATTTAACGACCCAGCGGGTGTTAATAACTATTATGCTTTTAAAGCTGTTATTTATCAATATGATGAAATAAACAACTACACAAACTACATCTCTCTTTATACGGAAAATAGCGATTGGATAATGTCTGATAAGGTTTTTGATGGTAAAGAAACGAGCATTACTTTTAGTGGATGGGGGCTACATTCTGGAGATTCTGTAAATATTTTAGTAATGCAAACCGATGATAATTTTTTTAAATTTCATTACAGTTTAAATAATTATTCGGGAGATAGTCCTTTTACAGAAGCTGTGCCTATTTATACTAATATTCAAAATGGTTTAGGAGTTTTTGCGGGTTATGCCTCTCGAAAATTTGTATTTGTAATTCCATAATAGCACTTCAAAAAACTTCTTTTTTGTCGTTAAATGCGAATTTTAAAATGCTCATTAATAGAAGTAAACTCCGTCTTTAAAATTCTTTTTGTCCCCAAAAATTAATTTCCAGCAACCCTGTTAAATTGGACAATAAACGCTTTTTTAAACACTACCAATACAAAAAAAGAGGTTGATTAGTTCAACCTCTTTCTAAATACATTATTTTAAGCAGCAATTATTGCACCATCACTTTTCGTGTAGTTATGTAATCTCCTAATGATATTTTTAACATATAAATTCCACCTTGAAGATTTAGATTTGATATTTTTACATTGTGAGTACCTGGTTCAAAACTTCCTTTATTAATTGAAGAAATTAATTTTCCAGTAATGTCATAAATTTCAAAGTTCAAATTAGATTTTGAAGTGGTAATAAAATCTACAAAAAACTCATTGTTTGTGATTGGATTTGGATACATATTGATATTTTGTTCCACTAAATCCATATTATCGATTGAAGTTGGCAAGCAAAATGGAGCAGTTTTAGAAGAAGTAAATTCATTTCCTAATATTTTAACTAAAGTGTCGGTACCTTTAATTACATAAGCATATCCAATTGTTCCATTGTATGCCATTCCATCACCATAGGAATCAGTAATAATAAAATTATAACAAGTTTTTTCGGCACAAATATTATGTGTATTGTTAGCTGATGAATAAGGTCCTGCTTCGGCGATAATAAAAGTAGGGTTAGCTTGTTCAACAATTTTCCATGAAACTTCACTTGGATATCCGTCAGTTTTAACTACAACTTTTAAAGTTTGTGGATCTGTAGCAATTTTAAATGAAGATGTGATAATATTATCAGTTGGTGTAGCATCAGTGCCACCATTGGGTTATATTATTTCATATTTAAATGTGTGTGAGCCACTAGCAATACTTGACACATCAATTTGAGGTATAGTAACATCAACTGCATCAAAGCGAGCTAATGTACCCGACCATTGATATTCAGCAACTTGAACATCGTCAATTTTACAGATAATTTTTGCGGTAGTTAAATTTGAAGTACCTAAGTTTTGAATTTTAAGTTTTGGTATTAGGCTTCCACAAACTAAGTTTTTAGGAGTTTCTAAGCTAAAAACAGCAGCATTTATAGCTTCAGCAGGTATTGATGGACACAGCTGAACTGTTTTTTGTTTCAAAGTGTTTGCATTTGGTTGACCAACAGTGTATGCTTTTCGATTAGGACAAACTACATAAACTGTAGGAAAAGCAGAAATTTTATAATCACTAGTAACAGTAGTGTTGTTTGGCGAGATGGTAGGTAAAATTGGATACGGAGTATTTAAAGCCCAGTTGCCTTGTGTACCTGAAGTAGTTGTATAGTTAATTTGAGCTAAAGTTCCTTCATCGCCTTCGATAGCAAAAAGCATAATTTCATTTGTTCCTGGAGGACCCTAAGTTTCATAAGCTGTTTTAAAAGCATGTGTCTCATGATAACTTTTACACGGATTACACCAAACTGCAAAAAAATCAAGTGCCACTGGTTTTAATGAATCGGTGTGGTTATACAAGCTAAATGTGTTTCCATTAATATCTTGCATGGTGAAGTTTTTTGCATAACTGCCATTAGCTAACTGCCCAAATAATGTTGTTGAGCATAAACTCAACATCATAAATAAAAGGATAAAATTTTTTTTCATAAGTTTTTTTTTAATTTCTAAAACGTTTTACATCTACAAAGATAAATATAATTATCAAATTGTTGATAAATTAAAATTAATATTTAAAAGAAGGTTGAAATTTTTCTTTTTCTTTAATTTTTAAAATTGTCGAAATTTGATAAGTCAAATTAAGGCAAATAAAGCCAGTTAATTTATTTTTATAAGCAATTAAAGGAGCATTGTATCCGACTTCAAGTGCAATATTTTTCCCTTTAACGTTTTTAAACACCCCGATATCAATAGCTCCTCCACCCGAAAAAACAAAAGCTTTTTGAGATGTATATAATGTGGAAGCGCCTAAACTTAATCTTATGTATGGGTAAATTTTGTTAAGTGAAAAATAATGCGAGAAAGTTAAATAGTATGTATTAATCCAAAGGTGGTCATTTAAGATGGTGTTTTTTGATTTAAATCGCTGGGTAGATAATTTTAAACCCACCCAAAGCGAATCTATTAAAAACCAATTTTTAAACCATGGAGTTTCAGCACTACACGAGAACAATATGGCAGGTTTGTGAGTTTTTGTAACATCAAATCCGTAATAGAAACTGGAATTATGCACATCTTGTCTAACACCACCAGCTGGAATACCAATTCCCAGGGAAGGACTAATATGTATAGAAATATTTTTAAATGTAGAATTTTCTTGACAAAATGAAAATTTACCAATGCAAAAAAAATGAATTATTAATATTAGAGTAAATAATCTATGCTTATTCATTACAAACTTTTCTCAAAGATAATCTAATAAAAATTTAATGTCAATAGTATTTTAAAATTTTAATCGTAATTGCACCTTAATATCGGTTTTAGTATTTCCATTTATTTCTTCTAATCCACTAGATATTATGTCTCTATCAGCATACCATGTTTGAGCAATGCGAAACCACAAATCTAAATTTTTCATGACTGAATACTTTAGCACAACATAAGCTCTGGTTCCTTTGTAATAATAAGCCGGAATGGAAAATGCGTAGAGCACATCACTTTCATAAGCATAAATCCTTTCATCATACGTATCGGTATTAAAAATTGCGTAACGAGCCGAAATATTTAAAGGGATTTTTGAAAAATTATACGATGCATCTTGATACATCATAAATCCCATTTTAGTGGATAATGAAGCCGTTTGATAACTCGACCATTCAACACGATTTTTAACAGTTAAGTTTTTGAGTAATCTGTGAGAAAAATGAATTCTGAAATTTTGTTTTTCTTCATTATAAACTCGATTTAGATAAGTGTCGTTGGAAGAATTTATGGATTTAATTTTTTCCTTATATCTTACATAAATTGAGGTATATCTAGATGGCGTATAGTTTAATTGAACGAAATATTCACCTCCGTTTGAAGGGGCATCCACTCGGTATCTAAGCCACTCAAAAGAAAACAGGTCGATATACGAATCTATCGTTAATTTTGAATGTAAAATTACATTTAAACCTAAGTACAACCCTTGTTCATTTGCATTCCGTGAGTTTTCACCAAATGCAATCGAATGCAAATTTTGAAAATCGCGTGCATAATAACGATGAAGAACAGAAAAAGAGACCAACGGATCAAGTTGAATATCCATCCCATTTACCATTCCCCAGCCACCATTCATACTCAAGGAAGCTTCGCCATAAAAACCAATCTTTTTAACGTATGTTTCGTAATCAAAACCAAAATTTTGGTTTTTTTGTCCTACAAAATCATATTTATTATAAAAACTCAAATCTTTTAAATAGCTTCGTTCAAAATTAGATTCGCTGAAAGTCAATCCAAATTTTGAAAATTCAGTTTTAAATGTTAAATGACCTCCAAATAATTGCTCCCATGTAGTATTTTTTCCATTTAATTCGCTGGGTGTACGATGAAAACCTGTTTCTTGTAGAGTTGTAATATAATATTCTTCGGAATCTAGCGAATCAATATTTGCATCAAGTTGATTTTTAGAATAAAACAAACTTAGTTCCCAATTTTTTAAACGTAAAGTAGTTGCAATACCTCTCATAAAATTATTTTCATCAGCTGATGTGTATGGTCGAATTCCTTGAGCTCTTTTTTTGATAGATGTTACCGAAGATGATTTACCATAACCCAATCCAGTCCACAAGGTTAATCCTTGACCAAATTGCAAATGGTAATCTCCAATAGCCAAAGCTTTTACAACTCCAAAATCTTTAAAAAAAAGATGTGCCGAATAAAAATCGAAACCATTTTTTTGAGTTCCTTTAAAAAACTCCTCCCCTGCATCTTTTTCACCCGTAATTCCAAAACGTATTTTATTTTGGTAATTAAACGCATATTTTACATAATATTTTTGTGGTGATCCTAAATATCTCGAATTTGGTTTAACTTGCAATAATGAATCTGAAGCAAAGCTATATCCAGTTTGTTCTTCAAGCACTTGTTGATATCTTAAAAACAATTGATTTCGTCCATATTTAAATACATTTTTTAAATTAATTTTATACGGATTATTAGTAGACTGAATGGTAACGTATGGTAGCAACTTAAAAATGGTTTGTTTATCAAATCCTTTAATGGAGTTCAATTCATACAACGAAACTAATTCTCCACTAACAGAAATATATGCTTTAAGCTGATAAACTTGAAAATCGCTTAATCCAAAAACTCTTTTTAGCACCTCGTAATCAGGTGAATTAAGATTCATTGGATTTTGCAAATAATACTGAAATTCCTCAACATATTCAGTAAAATCAACTTCTGCATCTAGCGATTCTGAAACATTTTCAATCATAGTTTCTACAGTATTGTCGGTTTGAACTGTATCTATCTCTTGAGAATAAACAGAAATGCTACTTGCAAAAAACAGGATGGTAATAAATATTCTATTGAAGCATGTTTTTTTCATTACTAAAAGGTATATTGTAATGAAACTTGAGGACTAGCACCTAAAACCTGATGAACGGAAGTGGCAATGTCAAATTTGAAATTTTTCACATTAATGCCCATTCCAAAACTATATGCTACAACACCCGTTGAAACGCCACCGCGGACAAAAAACATATCCGAAAGCTTATAATCTATACCCACTCTGAGAATTGGTGAATTTAAAATATCTTTTTCTACTTCGGTTATCACTAATAAGTTTTCTGAAAAATCGTACCTAACACCTAATTTAAAAACAACGGGAACATATTCGTTGTAATCGTTATAATCGGACAATTTTACTCGAGCTGGGTTAAATGCTGTAAACCCGACCGACAGGTTTTTATTAAACTTTGAATACAAACCAAATTCAAAAGTAAAAAGGCTTTTATTCCCCAAACCTTCACCAATAGAAGTATTTAGATAATCGAACTGTAAACCTGCGGCAAAGGATTCACTAAATTTTTTACTATATGAAAGCCCTACTTTTGACTCCATGTATTGAGAATAACCAAATTGTTGAACATTTAAACCAAATGCATCTTTTTCGGCAACTGGTATAATTAATCCAAGTCCTCGATAACTTAATTCTTTCAACAAATATCTATTTTCAAAATAGGCACCTGCCGAAATTTTGCGGGTATATGCATTCACAGCAGAATTATTAAAAACACCCCAAAAATCGTTCAAAGCGACAGAAGAACCCCCTAATGCGCTACTTCGAGCACCTCTGAAAGTAGGGTCGTGAGATGCAACAGCTAGCTTATTTGAGAAAACGAAAAGTATCAACAAACAAAAAATCAGCTTTTTATGTAATTTCATTTGAATTCTTTTAATGGACAACTAAATTACATTTTTTTTTAATACAATACATTTAGAAATTTCAATCTTTTTAACTTAATAAAAAGTATAACGGTAAACATTTATTATGATTTGTATGTTAATTAGCCAATTATTATAATCTTAAAAGTTTAATTATGGAAATGAAAATCACTTTTGAAGGTAAAGCTAAGGTTAATGCTGAGTTTAATGGAATGATAGTAAAAACCGACCAACCAGCTCCCTCTGGGGATGGAACAGCACCTTCTCCCTTTGACTTATTTTTAGCATCGTTAGGCACTTGCGCTGGGATTTATGTAAAAATGTTTTGCGATAAAAGAGGAATTCCTACGGATGAAATTCAAATAATTCAAACAATAACTGGGTTTGATTCGGTTAAAAATTTGATAACAGATATCACAATTGACATACAATTACCAGCTTCATTCCCAGAAAAATATCGTGATGCTGTAATCAGTGCTGCCGATTTGTGTAAAGTAAAACGTCACATAGCAGAACCTCCAACAATAAAAACTTTTTCTTCGGTTAGATAATTTTCACCACAAAAGAATCAAAAGGAAACAAAAGAAAATTATTCTTTGTGCTCTTTTGTGTCTTATGTGGTTAATTTTTAGTATTTTTTCACCACAAAAGAATCAAAAGATTACAAAAGATATTTTCTCTTTGTGCTCTTTTGTGTCTTATGTGGTTTATTTTTAGTATTTTTTCACCACAAAAGAATCAAAAGATTACAAAAGATATTTTCTCTTTGTGCTCTTTTGTGTCTTATGTGGTTTATTATCAACTATTAATCCTCAAGTAATCTATAATATTCATTTACGTATGTTTTCTGCCCATCGTTGAATAGATTTACAACATTGAAGTTAATCATAATCCCTTTAGGTTTCTTTAATAACTTCATATACGTTAACAACTGTGCTTCATGAACTGGCATTACATATTCGACCGCTTTCAGCTCAACTATTATTTGATCTTCAATAATAAAATCAGCTCTTAGTTCTAAATTTAAATCAATGCCTTTATAACTATATGGAATCTTATATTCAGATTGAAATTTGATTTTTCTGATTAAAAGTTCTTTTTCCATACACTTATGGTACACACTTTCAAGCAAACCAGGTCCAAGTATTTTATGAACTTCGATTGCAGCACCATTAATTTTATAAGTTAAATCCGTTAAATAAGTTTGTGTAATTTTCATTTTGATAGAATTATTTATTTTCAAAAATACAACAATATTTTTTCACCACAAAAGAATCAAAAGATTACAAAAGATATTTTCTCTTTGTGCTCTTTTGTGTCTTATGTGGTTAATTTTTAGTATTTTTTCACCACAAAAGAATCAAAAGGAAACTAAAGAAAATTGTTCTTTGT
>CAZFPO010000054.1:0-17797 GCA_964521105.1 uncultured Lentimicrobiaceae bacterium
CAATCTTCCGAAAAAGATTTTGAACAACTTTTGATTGATTTTTAAATTCTATATCGTTGATATAGTGATTGATATGAATCATTAATTTGAGTATTACCAATTTGTTCGGACAGGTATGATATTGTAAATAGTTATTGGTCGAAATTTCTATTATTATTTTTATTTTGATTGAACTTACTACAATCAGTTTCAACGTTTATTGGTTTATCCGGTTCTTTAAATTGGATTTTTCGGTCGTAACGCAATAATTTATCTTCGTAGCAACGTTGAATAAATTCTGCCCAAATTGGAAGAGCCGTAGCTGCACCTTGACCTAATTCGGTGGAGCGAAAATGTATGGAGCGGTCTTCACAACCCACCCAAACACCGCAAGCAATTTCGGGTGTCATACCAATAAACCAACCATCTGAATTTTTTTGAGTAGTTCCAGTTTTCCCGGCAATAGGCATATCTAATTTATAGCGATATCGTAAACGAGAGCCAGTTCCACCTTCGATAACACCTTGCATTAATCGAATCATTAAATAGGCGGTTTGTTGGTCGATAGCCTCGGTGGAAGTAGTTTGAAATGATTCGATAACATTTCCTTTATTATCGCAAATTTTAGTAATAAAGTATGGTTTCATTTTAACTCCTTGATTTGCGTACGTTGCAAAAGCTCCGGTCATTTCGTATAAGCTAATATCCGGCGTTCCAAGGCAAATAGAGGGGACAGCAGGAACTTCGGCTGTTATACCAAGTTTACGGATTAAATTTACTACGGTTTGCGGAGAATAACGTTTTATTAAATATGCTGAAATGTAATTAATAGAATTAGCTAAAGCCCATTTAAGCGACACCATTTCGCCTTGACGAGCATCGTTTGAATTTCCAGGAGTGTATGTAGTTCCATCGTCCATTTCGAATGAGACAGGAACATTAGGAATTTCGGAGCATGGCGAAAGTTCTCCTTCTTGCATTGCTAAAGTGTAAACAAAAGGTTTAAAAGTTGAACCTACTTGTCGTTTAGACATAATTACATGATCGTACTGAAAATGTTTATAATTAATTCCACCAACATACGCTTTTACTCTGCCGGTTTGTGGTTCAACTGCCATTAACCCAGCAATTAGATGCATTTTGTAATATTTTATTGAGTCCCAAGGAGTCATAATCGTATCTTTTTCACCCTGCCACGAAAAAACTCTCATTCGAGTTGGAGTCATAAAATTTTTCAAAATATCACCTTGCGACATTCCAGAATTAGCTAAAGTAGCATATCGTGTTGAACGCTTCATTGCTGAATTCATTAAATTTGAAATTTCTTCTTTGCTAAGCATATAGAAAGGAGCATTTTTTACATCTTTCCAATGCTTAAAAAACAGCGGTTGCAAATCTTTTCCTAAAACAGTAGAAACTGCATTTTCGGCATGAACTTGCATTCGATAGTTAATGGTAGTGTAAACTTTTAATCCATCTTTGTAAATATTATACTTTGTACCATCGGGTTTTGTATGACTTTCGCACCAATCGATTAATTCCTGACGTAAATATTCGCGAAAATAAGTGGCAACTCCTGATGTATGATCTTGAACTTTAAATTTAGACATATCAATAGGTAGAACTTTCAAAGAGTCGAATTCCTTTTCGGTAATATAATCGTATTTTTCCATTTGTTTTAATACAACATTACGCCTTTTTATAGCATTATCTGGGTTTCGAGTAGGACTATAAAGCGTTGGTGCTTTGAGCATACCCACCAAAAGAGCAGCTTCAACAACATTAATTTCGGCTGGATTTTTATCAAAATAGGTTCGAGCAGCCGATTTAATTCCATGCGACAAATTGCCAAAATCAACCGTATTAAAATACATTGCAATTATTTCTTCTTTTGTATAATTTCGTTCCAGTTTTGCAGCAACTACCCACTCTTTTAATTTAGTAAATAATAGTTTAATTTTTCCATCTCCTGGATTTCGAGGAAAAAGATTTTTGGCAAGTTGCTGAGTAATGGTGCTTCCACCACCTTTATGTGAAAAAGTCATGATGCCAAATCCAACTCGAATCAATGCTTGAAAATCAATTCCTGAATGTTTGTAAAAACGAGCATCTTCCGTTGCTAATAAAGCATTAACTAAGTGAGGTGATATGTCGCGATAATTTACATTTGAACGATTTTCAAGATAATATTTGCCTAAAACATTTCCATCTTCAGCAAAAATTTCGGTAGCAAGGTTTGTTTTTGGATTTTCTAACTCTTCAAACGAAGGCATAAATCCTAACCAACCCATCGAAATTAAAAAAAGTAAAAAAACGATTAGTCCTAAGATTGAGAAATAGGTTATCCAAAAATATTTAATTATTTTTTTCGAATCAAATTTGCCACTTAACTTACTTTTAGCCATAATTATAATTTTAATTACAGAAAAATTAATTTACTTTTTCTAAAATAATTCCAACGTTAGAAATACCCTCGAGCGGTTCTTCTCGCATAGCTTGCTGAATTTCAATTTTATAGTTTCCAATTTGAGGAAAGCGGACTCGTGGCTTAAAAAGTATTTTAGAATCACGATATTTGCCTTTGCCTATACCATACCATTTACCCATTTTATCAGCTAAAATACATTCTAATGTATCCTTTGCCATTTTTCCATTAGGAAATTTTGTGGTAACAAACATAAATAAATTTTCGTACTTGTAATCAACAGTATTACGAACACTTAAAAACATATTGTAAACTTCCATAGTATCGGTTATTTTTACATTGTGAACCAATATATTAGAAATATTCCAAGAGTCATTTTCAATATCATTGTTTCCTTGATATTTAATATTAAAATTACAAGCATTTAATGAAATTAAACAAATGAGACAAATAAAATAATGGGATTTTTTCATAACATTAATCTTCAAGGTTTTTATCAAATCTTCCTAAATCTTCGGCATCCATTTGAATATCGTAATCGGTATTTTTTTGATTAATTTCTGCGTAATCTTCAATATTTTCTGGGAATTTCCCATTTTGATTCATTTTTTGGATTTCTAAAACTTTCTCCACAGGTATAGCAAATAAATGCATAAGGTTGTCTTTATAAGCATACCACATCATTTTTTTAAACACATCTGATTTTTGATGAATGGCATCCCCTTTTTGAGTTTTAAGATACAAATTGCTATCTGGAAAATGCTTTAATTCCTCCATGTATGAGGAGTATTCGTAATTTAAACAGCATTTTAATTTACTACATTGACCCGCAATTTTTTGAGGATTAATGGATAATTGTTGAATTCGAGCAACATTTGTTGTAACCGAATTAAACGAAGTCATCCAAGTTGAACAACAAAGTTCACGACCACAAGAGCCAATACCACCAACGCGAGCAGCTTCTTGCCTAACGCCAATTTGTCGCATTTCAACCCTAACGCGAAAAGATTCCGCTAATATTTTAATAAGTTCACGGAAATCAACCCTATCCTCCGCCGAATAATAAAACACTGCCTTAGTTCCATCTCCCTGATATTCAACATCATTCATTTTCATTTCAAGACCTAAATCTTGAGATGCTTGACGTGTTTTTTTAATGGTTGCATCTTCTTTGTTGATAACCATAGCCCATTTTTCGATATCCCCAATGCGAGCTTTTCGATATATTTTTTTTATATCAGGGTTATTTGAATCAAAGCCCTTTTTTTTCATTTGAAGTTGAACCAACTCGCCAACCAACGAAACTATTCCAATGTCGTGCCCAGATAAGGCTTCCACCGCAACGATATCACCAACTACAAGGGATATATCGGAAGGGATTTTAAAAAATTCTTTTCTTGAGTTTTTAAAACGCACTTCCACAAACTCCGAAGGATTTTGATTTGGAGCAATTGGAATATCTTTAAGCCAATCGTAAACATCCAATTTACAACAATTATGTTTAAAATCTTCGGTTTGAGGAAGTTCCCTTTTGGATTTAGAAGTAAATCCTCGAGTTAAAAACTTATTATTTAATATTCCTTTGGATTCATCCCCCAAATCAGTCCTCACAATACATTCGTAAACGCTCTCGCTATCTGCTAGTTCCGGAGCTGTGGCTAATTGTTCTAACTCCTTGCTTTCGTCATCAAAAGTTTCTTTTGCTTTGGGCTTATCTATATCGTTTTCGTTATCCATTATTGTATTTTAAAATATGAACTGCAAATTTACACAATTCAACTGAATATGACTTCTTTTATTGTGTCATTTTAACGAAACATACACAATTAATCAAAAGAGATTAATTCTTACTTTCTGAGTAATGCTCCAATTTTAAAGGATAAATCGTATAAAATCAAATTTGCATTCCCATTACGTTCAATGTGTAAAATTGCTTTGTTAAATTCACTGCTGATATTTAGAATATTATTTTCGTTTATAAAGGGGCTAAATTTTGACATAAAATCAGCTTCTTCCTCATTAATATTTAATAGCGATTCTTCGTTTAAATTATATAGCAAACACTGACGAGTCATATTTAAACAATACTTTAAAAACGAAATTTGATTTTCACGACTTTGCTTTGCTGTTTTTGAAATCCAAGCTTCCAATTTTTCTAATCCAGTTCGTTTTTTAACCACCGAAAATGTATTTCTCATAAATTCAATATATTCGTTTGTATAATCAAATTCGCGATCTTCCTTCGACTCTTTAAGTGCCGAATAAAAATTACCATCCACAAAACGAGCAACGTTAGCAGCTTTGCTAACAGGAACATGATATCTATTTATAAGTTCATTTCGTATAATATCGTTGGGATATTTTGACAATTTAACTAATTGCGACCTTGAAATAATTGTACTAAGAATTTTATCATAATTTTCGGTAACCATTATAATCAAGGAATTATCGGGAGGTTCTTCGATTGTTTTCAGCAGTTTAGGTGCTGCAAGATGATTCAACTTTTCGACCATCCAAATAATAAACACTTTAACCGATGCTTCGTAATTTTTCATGTTTATTAACTCAATCATTCGGTTTGCATCCTTTGCGGTAATAACCCCCTGTTTTTTTTCTTCCCAAGCAAATTCAATCCAATCGGAAAGTGAAACATGAAAATCGTTCTTCTTCAAAAAATCAATGTATTGCAAGGTATAATCTTCGCTAGATGGCTTTTGAATAGCTGGAGTGGTAACGGTTGGGAAAATCAAGTGCAAATCGGGATGTTGTAATTTGTGATATTTTACGCAAGAGGGACAAACACCACAAGAATCATTTTCAGAAGGATTTTCGCAATTTATAAACTGAGCATAAGCAATAGCCAACGCAATTTTATGTGTTCCTTCGGGACCATAGACTAATTGAGCATGACTAACACGCATATCTTTAACGGTTTGAATTAATTTTCGTTTTATATCCGCGTGTCCAATTACATCTTTAAACTGCATATTTTTATATTAAGATTTCAGTTGGTAAAAATAGTGATTATAGGTTGAGAAGAGATGTTTTTACTTCAAAAAAAAATATAACAGCATCAAAATCTGAAATTATCCAACCTTAACGTTCACGTTAAATAACTCTTTTATCTTTGAGTTGCAGATATTTATTGATGACATTTACGGTTAAATCTTTAGGACTAGTCAATACGGTATATATTCCATATTGGTTTAATTTTTTAACGATAATTCGTTTTTCATAATCGATTTTTTCGGCAATAATTTTTTGGTATAGATGCTCGGTGTTTGTAGTTTTTTCGGATAAAAAGGAGGTAATTTCGGAATTTTGAAAAAACACACAAACAACCACATGCATTTTTGCAATTTGACGAATGTATTTTAATTGACGTTCCATCCCCAATTGGTTTTCGAAGTTGGTATATAAAATTACTAAACTTCGCTGATTTAAGCGTTTTCGCAAATTGGAATACAAGGTTCCAAAGTCCGATTCTCCAAACTGTGTTCGCTGATTATACAGCAACTCTAGAATACTCTGCATTTGATTATTTTGACGAGTTGCAGGCAGAAAATTGCCAAAATCAGTATCGAATGTTGCAATTCCAGCTTTGTCGTGCTTTGCAATGGCTATGTTTGATAAAACCAAGGATGAATTAATGGCATAATCGAGCAAAGACATGCCTTCGAATGGCATTTTCATCACCCTACCTTTATCAATTACATTAAAAATTTGTTGCGATTTTTCATCCTGATACACATTTACCATCAAACTGCCTTTTCGGGCAATTGCTTTCCAGTTAAAAGTCCTATAATCATCGCCCTGAACATATTCTTTTATTTGCTCAAACTCAAGATTATGACCAATTTTTTGAATTTTCTTTATTCCATACTCCTGCAAATGGTTGTGAATGGCATAAAACTCAAATTTTTTAAGTTGTAAATATGACGGATAGACCTTAACATCCATTTCCTGTTGAACAATCACTTTTTTTGAAATTAATCCCAATCGAGATTTTATAAAAATATTTATATTCCCAAACCTAAATTCGCCCCGTTGATTTGGGATTAATTTATACGTAATTGAAGAGCGACCTCTAGGCTCCATCACTTTTTTAAAAACGATATCGCGTCGCTGAAATTGATGAGGCAACTCATCATAAATTGTTACAAACAATTTTCGGTTTGACAAATTAACCAAATCGATTTCCACTTTATTCACATCGCCATTTGATAATCGTTCGGCTACATTTCGCTTGGCATCAATGGAGTAATTTGAAAAAAACAAAAAATAGTAATCACGAATAAGCAGAAAAACTAAAATCAAAAGTGCTGTATGACCTGAAGGTATTAGGGGATAATAGAAAAATCCAATAAAATACAAAGCCAAAACAAGAAAAGAGACTTTAAAGAATTTTATTTCAAAAAAAAGTGGCTTTAAATAACGTTTCATAGAAAGTTACTTTGGAACTTCAATTAAATCTAAAATGCGTTTGCACACCGAATCGGCATTTACACCTTCCATTTCGGCTTCTGCAGTAAGAATAATACGGTGACGAAGCACATTAGGAGCGATTAATTTTACATCTTCCGGAGATACAAAATCACGATTACGAATTAAAGCCAATGCTTTTGAGGCATTTAAAATATTAATGGATGCCCGTGGTGATGCACCTAAAAATAACATTGAATCTTGTCGTGTTTGATGAATTATCGAAGCAATGTATTTGATAATTTCATCATCCACATACACTTGTTTCAAAAGTTTACGAAACTCTTCGATGTTTTGGTACGATAAAATTGGCGTTATATCATCAAGTAACGTATTGTTTTTGTTGACATTATGCCTTGTTATCACTTCTATCTCCTGCTCTAACGACGGATAAGGAAGTACTAGCTTGAACATAAATCGGTCGAGTTGAGCTTCTGGCAGTTTATAAGTACCCTCCTGCTCTATTGGATTTTGAGTAGCAAACACGATAAATGGCTTTTCCATTTGATAGGTTGTTCCATCATTGGTAATTTGCCGTTCTTCCATCACTTCAAACAACGAAGCTTGAGTTTTGGCAGGAGCTCTGTTTATTTCATCAATTAATATTAAATTCGAAAAAATTGGTCCTTTTCGGTATTCAAACTCACTGTTTTTCATATTAAAAACCAATGTCCCTAATATATCCGAAGGCATTAAATCGGGTGTAAACTGTATTCGCGAGAAATCAGCTGATATAAGTTTAGCAATTAATTTTACCATCAAGGTTTTTGCTACTCCTGGAACGCCCTCAATTAAAACATGTCCATCGGCTATAATTGATGTTAAAATCAATTCAATGGCATTTTCGTTGCCAACGATTACTTCATTCGATTTTTGTTTAAGCAATCGCACTTTTTGTGATAAATCGCTCAAATCGAGCCTCGACTCGAAATTTTGTACATCTTCCATAGCTATTTTTTAATATAATATTTTTCCATTTCTTCAACTAATTTGTGTAATGTGGGAATATTTATCGACTGTTTTCGTGTCATAATCCCATTCATTTTCGAAAATAACTCCCTGATTTGTTTAACATTTATGCCCGTTTTGACGGATATTTTTTCGTAGAGTAATTGTTCATTTTCTTCGTTAAAATTAATCTGATGTGTTCGATGAAGATAATCTTTCAAGTACAGGAATTTTTTGACACAGATATCCGTGTGATTCTTTTTAAGAAAATAAAGTCGTCCAATCAATTTAATAAATTCCAATGAGTTGTTTTTTGGCTGTTTAATAATTGGTATTATTCGCTGTTTTCGCTTTGCTGTAAATATCATATAAACCAAAATCAAGATTAATGAAAAATATAATAAGTATCTTAAAGCATCGTATCGCAATAGATTTTTAAAAATTGAAGCATTATTTTTATTGTCATGCAAATACCTTTCTGCAAAAATAATTTTGTCGGAATAAAAGTCTTGCAGAAGTCTATCCGTGACTTTCCAACAGGTTTTATCCAAAATAAAATAATTGGTGAAAATATAAGGAGAGGAACAAATAATAACCGAGCCCTTGTTGTATGTATTTAGCACAGCTATTGGTGAATTCTCATTTTCGAGAAGAACCTTAGCGGTAGTGTCCCACTCATATAAGTATGAATTTACAATTCCAACTTCTATTTTAACCAAACTAGATGCATTATTTTCATCATATATTTTAATAATCGATTTTTCTTCTTCTGGATTCTCACTAAACCAAAATGGATTAACATCTATATTGTTCGAATACTCGAAATTAAATTTTTTACAAATATCTTCATTAAAATTATTAGCAGCCAAAATATATTTATTTCCTTTCCTAGCTCCATACATAATTTCCTCAATATCATCGGAAGATAAATCAAGAAAATCGGCTAAAACAATAATTGATTTCGAGCTTGAATCTTGCTGATGAATCTCATACAATGTATTTTGAACATACTGATAACGTGAGCCAAATTCATGTTTCATTAACGAATCGAAAACAAATGTACCAAAAGGAGCTTTGTCCTCTGTCTTAAGCGATAAATCCCATTTTGTAGTTTTTTTCGTAAACATCGAAACTAAGGGTATCAACAGAATAATACACAAAACAACTAGAATTTTATTTTCTTTCAACTGTCGCATGATTAAACTGTTGATTTTAAATTAAATATAATATCCATATTGGAATAAACCAAATCGCATAAAGACTTAGTAGCATCGAAGTTTCCAAAAAAAATATATTCATAAACATTACAAATTTCGGAAAACTTCCCCCTTAATTCATCCGATTTAATTTCGGATTGATACTCATACAAGGTTTTTCCCGACACAAATAAAATTTTATTTTGGTCGTCTAACTTCTTTAATGTATTTAATAGAATAAACCGTATTGCCCCTCGATAATCTTGGTTTTGATATGATTTATTGTATTCTTCCATATAATCAATCTTTCCTTGATTTATCTCTAAGCTTTCGGAAATAATACTCCCCGAATTGGTCAACATCTGCTTTTTGAATTTCCAAAGAAACAAAAAAAGACATACAATGACAATTAGAATCAAAATCCAAAAAATCACATTAGAACTTGTTTCACTTACCTTGAAACCAAAAATATCATCGAGTAGTTTGATAATAAAACGGATAATGGCATTTTTAACATCCGACCATATTTCGCCAAAAGGTGATTTTTTCAATAATTGTTTTTGATATTGAAAATCAGGATCTAAGTTGAATTTATGAATAATATTTGTATCTAAAACAGGCTTTTTAACAATATTACTTTCCAAGCTTGACAAAGAATCAATATCCGTCCCCATCGACACCGACACGCTTGTTAAAAGTATCATTAAAACAAAAAAAAATGATTTAGAAGGTTTTGTCATTCAAAAATATTATTTTGGAGGTAAATATCAAAAATTATAATTCATCAAATTTTGAGATTTTACTATTTAAGGAAACACTCTCCTTTATTTCTCGAATATTGGCATATTGATAGGATAGAGCCACATTTGTAAAAGTGGCTAATAATACGCCTCCAAATACCGAAACGGAATGTACAATAAAATAAATTAATCCAATCCCTATATCATTTGGGTCGACATTTCCCCTATTTAAAGTGGCATTCATGAATATAAAAACATACTCAGGAATTGACAAAATCATATTGACAATGGTACAAATAATTCCCACTATCAATATTAAACCAAACGTGGACCACCATTTTGTAAAACCGAAACTCCAGCATCTGGAGATAGCTTTGACAGGACTTACATTTTCAATAACTGCAACCACCGCAGCATAACTAAGCATAATTCCAACTATAATTCCAGGGATAAACAACATTAACGAAAATCCGACTGCAATTAGCATAACAAGAAGCCCAGTTATAAATATTTTTACAAAATTTCCATTAATTTCTTCATTTACTTCATAATATTCAGATTCATCCTTAGACGTAACAATTAGTTTTTTATAAAGAACAGTCATCACTATTGATTGAGCAAAAATCATGGCAACAAAATATCCAATATAATAAATTATTGTAACAAATGGAGCACTATCGTTCAAATGATGTTTCATCCAATTCGTAATAAAATATTCTGATAAAAATGCTGGAATAATATTTATAATAAGAATTATTGGCAATACTTTTTTTAACATCAAAGGAATGATTTCTTTATAGTTTTTTAAAGCAAAATCTATGGTTGCATTAATTTTTTCACCAAGGTCACGCTGTTTATAAAACTCTGTTTGGGTTTGAAACGGATTCATTTTTACACGATTTTAATGGTAAATATAAAAAATAGAAAATCACAAAAACAAAGGACACTAATATAATTGATGCTTTAACGTATGGATAATACTCCGAATGTCGAGTAACAAAACTTTCTAATACTGCCGCAGTAAAAAAAACGGGAACAAGACCAATAACGATTTTTAAACCTATTTTAGATGATTTTTTAAATGCTTCAATGCGGGAAAATGTTTTAGGAAACAGCCATGCATTACCCATAAAAACGCCTGCTCCACCCGCAATAATTATGGCAGAAATTTCTAAAGTTCCATGAATCCAAATAGACAATACGGAATCAACCAACAAACCCTTTTGATAAAAAAAGTATTGAAAAGTACCCAACATTATTCCATTAAACACTAAAATATACGAAGATCCAAAAGCAGTTAATACCCCTAAAGCAAATGCAATAAAAGCAACCTTTACGTTATTGAAAAAAATCATCATGAACATAAAACCTGGGGTACTTGAACTATAAACACCCATTGGATCCCCTTCTGCAATATTTCTTAATGTCATTTCCACATAATCATCTCCAAGAATAAATCGAACAAAAGTGTCATCAACAGCTGTTGAGAAACAACCAATTAAAAAGCTAATAAAAAATATCAAGAAAGAAATGAGCATTGCTCTACGAGCTTGAAACATAGATAATGGGACTTCTTCTGACCAAAATGTTAAAAATCTTCTACTTTTTTCTTTTTTATTTCGATAAATTGCTTGATGAATAGAAGATGATAAGCCATTTAGGTATGTTGTCAACTTTGATTCTGCGTATTTACTTTTAGAATATGATAAATCGGTGGTAATGTCAATGTAAATATTTGCTAATTCATCGGGTGTAGTTTGTATTTGATGTTTTCCAATTTTTTCGTAGTTTTGCCATTTATCTTTATTTTGTCTTACAAAAAAGGCTTCTTTCATATTGAAATATCATTAGCAAAGTTTTGCAAATATAATTAAAAAACATATAAAATGGCAGAAATAAAATTTGAAACCTCACACAATGTTGAAATTGACATACAAACAGCACCATTATCTACTCGCATATTAGCCTATATCATTGACAGTGCGATTATTTCGGTGTATTTGGCGATTATTATTTTTTTATTTTATTTGATTTTTTCAAATTCAAGTATTGAATCCGAATATTTAGTAATATCATTGATTATTTTTCTGGTTATTTTACCATTTACACTTTATCATCTTTTATTTGAAATTTTCAATTATGGACAATCTATTGGAAAAAAAATAATGAAAATTAGAGTAGTAAAAGATGACGGCTCACAAGCTACCATCGGGAATTTAATATTGAGATGGATTTTGCGTCCAGTGGATAACTTTTTTTACGGCGGTATTGCAATAATATCCATTGCAGTAACAAAACGGAATCAACGCATTGGCGACTTAGCTGCGGGGACCATAGTTGTGAGGAATAAAGACAAAGTTACACTCAGTGAAATCACACAATTTATTTCTCAAGAAAAATACATTCCTAAATATAATAATGTAAACTTACTAAGCCAAGCACAAATCAATATTATCAAGGAGGTACTTCGAAAATACCAAACGAATGGCGATGTAAAACTATTAATACAATTAGCCGAAAAAGTAAGTACTATTTTAAAGGTAGATTCCAAAGATTACCAGTACGGATTTTTATACGATGTGGTGAAAGATTATGAAAACATGAATCAAGATGATTAATAGCAATTTTTTCTTGACATTGAGTTTAAAACTGATCGTTTAAAGGTAAGGCTCGCTGAATGAAGATTGGAAGGATTGTGATTTGTTATACTCACCAACCAAGGATTGAAAGAAAATTTCAATAAAAATCAAATTCCGATAGAAGTTTTATTAAATTTGCATCAAATTATTGCGGTAGTAGCTCAGTTGGTAGAGCATTAGCTTCCCAAGCTAAGGGTCGTGGGTTCGAATCCCATTTACCGCTCAAAAAAGAGGTTGAAAAGCCTCTTTTTTTATTGGACACACTTTCCGCATCAAAATAATTCATTCTTTCATGTAGCGTTTTTTGATACATTTGTATTCATTATCCGAATTAAATAAACTAAATGAAAATTCTTCATACCTCCGACTGGCATCTGGGTCACCGCCTGCACGAACAATCGCAATACGATGAGCAACTTATGTTTTTAAATTGGCTCGAAGAACTTATCCAAAGCCAAAAAATTGATGTTTTATTGATTTCGGGGGATGTGTTTGACACGGGAGTTCCTTCCAACCAAAGTTTAAAACTATATTACGATTTTTTAATCAATTTAAAAAAGACAAACTGTGAACACATTGTCATTACAGGTGGAAATCACGATGCACCAGGCACTTTAAACGCTCCAAAAGAGCTTCTTGAAACACTCTCGATTCATGTTGTAGGTAAAGCTGCAGAACACATCCAAGAGGAAGTTTTCAATTTAAACGTAAAGGATGAACATGTAATAATCGCCGCTGTTCCATACTTGCGAGATCAGGACATCCGACGTGCCGTTGCTGGTGAATCGTTTGAACAACTCGATGACAGGTACAAATCTGCCTTGAAAAACCATTTTAACGAAATTGCCGAATATTGCCAAACCATAAAGGCTCAAAACAGCTCGATTATCGCCATGGGACACTTGTTTGCCATAGGTGGAACTACTTCGGAAAGCGAGCAAACCATTTATGTTGGAAATTTAGGAAATATTAGAGCCAGCGACTTCCCTCCTATTTTTGATTATGTTGCACTCGGTCATCTGCACCGTCCTCAAATTATTGACGGAAATCAGCACATTCGTTATTCGGGTTCTCCTTATATATTGAGTTTTAGCGAAGTAGGACAAACAAAAAAAATGATTTTACTAGAAACTAAAAATGGGGAAATTAATTCAATGGAAGAATTATCCATTCCAAATTTCAGAAATATCCAACGAATTAGCGGAAATCTCGAAGAGTGTATTGCTCAACTTAATGCTCTAGATACCGAAAAACATGAATTAACACAATGGGTGGAAGTCGTTTTGGATAATTCGTCAAACGCTGGAATCGGATATTCCGACATTCAAAAAGCTTGTGAAAATCTCGATTTGGAAGTATTAAAAGTAAGCTTAAAAAACGAACGAAATATTGCTGGTCTTGAACGACTTCTCGAAAACACTCAACATATTAAAGAACTATCACCTGTCGAAGTGTTTAAATTGAAATGTAAAGAACAAAATTTTGATGTCGACAGCAATCCCGAAATTATGGATGCTTTTTACGAGTTATTACATATTGTTCAAGAACGATAAATTGGTGATTTCAAAAATTAAAGAAACATGAAAATTCTAAAGATTGAATTACAAAATATAAATTCCTTAAAATCAGATCATCCAATTGTAATTGATTTCACTTCCGAAAGCTTTCGCGACGTTGGATTATTTGTAATAACCGGTTCGACAGGAGCTGGAAAAACCACGATACTTGACGCCATAACTATCGCCTTATATCATGAAGTTCCTCGATTTAATAAATCTAACATCAAGGCAACTCTTGTCGATGTAGTTAGTTATGGAGCTGCTGAAGCAATGGCAAGAGTAACTTTTGAAACCAAAGGTGAAATTTTTGAATCACAATGGAGTATTCGTTTGGCAACAAGTACCGGAAAAAAATTAAACAATCCCAAAGAAGAAGTACGGTTGAAAAATCTCTCCACCGGGAAAATACTTGCCGAAAAAAAACGAGAAGTTGAAATTGAAGTTGAACGCATCACACAATTATCCTACTCGCAATTTCTACGTTCGGTTTTATTGGCTCAAGGTGAATTTGCAGCATTTCTGTCGGCAGATACAAAAGACAAAGGAAATCTGTTGGAACAAATTACAGGAGAAGAAATTTATAAAAAAATTGGCGAAGCAATTTCAGATAAAATTTATGAAGAACGAAATATTTTAAACCAAATAAAAGCCAAAATTAATAACGAAGACATTCTGAATGAAGAAGATATCGAAGCAATCCATATTGAAAAAAACAGCATCTACGAAAATCTTAAAATAGTTGATACCGAATTAAAATCAATTCGACAAAGTATTGAATGGTTCAAAAAAATGGACGAATTAAACAACAATCGCAACCAACTTGAAAAGGATTGTTTAGACTTTAAAACCATTTTGGAAATAAATCAATCGGTTCTAAACTTACTCGAATTACACGAAAAAGCGGAGCCTTTAAAAGAAACGATTGAAACATTGTACCGATTTGAAAATGAATTGCAAAAGAAACAGAAACGCTTTCAGGAAATAGTAATCGAACTTAATGAAATTGAGTTGAAGTTAGCTGAAACTCAAAAAGAAGAATTATTAAAAAAAGAGATTTTATCGAGCGTTGAAAATGAGCAGAAACTGTGGATGCCAAAACTCGAAGAGGTTACTAAAATTGATACCGAAATAATAAATATTCAAAAAACAATACAATCAACAAAACAATCCATCTACGAACTAAGTAATTTTATTGAAGTATTTAATCAACGGAATAAGGCTAGTGTAGAATTAATTTCCGAAAAAGAAATTTTTAAAAAATCACTAACTCAATACATTGCAGAACACGCTAATATTCAAGAAATTGAAAAGCAATTTACACAACTAAATACCAATTTAACGATACGAAAAAGCAAGCGAGATCGCTTAGCCGAAATCAAATTAAACATAAATACGTTCGCTACTGAAAAAGAGAAATCGGATTCGTATATTAAAACCAAATCTGAACTTTTTAATAAAAACGATATTGCACTAAAAAAACTCAAAAGCGAAAGTGAGGATATTTCCAAACAACTCATAAGTTATAATTTGGATGAGCTTTTAGCAGAACAAAAGCAAAAAGAGGCATTAAAAAATCAATGCAAAGAGCTTTTTTTATTGTCGCAAAACGCCACAAATCTTGAAAAAAAATTAATCGAACTTAATAGAGAAAAAGAAGAACTCGAAAAATATCGTTTAAGTTTTAATGAATTGATTCAGAGCACCCAAGAAAATATTAAACAGGCAGAAATATCATTACTTGATGCTGAAAAAATATTAGAACAAGAACGCACCATTCAAAGTTTTGAACAAGAACGAAAAAAATTGGTGAAGGATCACGAATGTCCACTTTGTGGCTCAAAAAAGCATCCATTTGTAGAAAAATATGATTCCCTCGAGATTACTAAATCACAACAAATCGTTGAAGTGAGAAAAAAGATTTTGGACAATTTAAAAAATGATGAAAAAAACTTTTCTATAAAAATAGCTGAAACAATAACCAAACTTGACTCAAATTTGAATCAAACAAAAAACATTCAAATTGAGTTAAATGAAGTAAGTCGAAACTTCAAATTATATAATTCTGAATTTAAAATAAATGATTTAGCGAGTATCGAAAACTTAGGCATATCATTGAAAAACGAATTGGAGCAACTTTTCGAAAAAATCACGAAAGCTCAGCAACTTCAAAAGCAAAAAAATGAAATTGAAAAATCAATAAGTATTGAAATAGAACAACTAGCAAAATTAAATATCGAAATTGAAAAATTGAAAGAAAAAAGAGAAGGTTTAAATAAATCAATACTTGAAAACGAAACAAATTACTCCATACTTTTCAACGAAACCGAGACCATAGAACAATCATTATCAAAGGATTTGAACGAATTTGGATATAAAATTCCGTCTCCTGAAACTACGAATCAATTTTTAAAGCAGATTGAAGATTCAATTTCAACTTATAATTTTAAAAACAAAGAATTAATCAATGTAACCAATTCCATCACTCAAATCGAATCGGATTTAAAAAATAACATACATCAATGTAATGAGAAATCGCTTGAAAAAGAAAAACTTGACAAGGAATTTCAAAATCTAAACAATCAGATTAATGAGTTTATAATAAGTCGAAATTCCATTCTTCCGCTAGAAATTTCCACTCAAGCTAAACGAGAATTTTTACAGATAGACATTGACAATGCAAAAAAATATCATGCACAAATTTCACTCACTATCAATAATTTAACAACCAGCAAAGCAACTCACTCAAAAGAACTTGAAAATTTCAAAGTAGAGATAACTGATATTCAATCAAAATTTCAGGACATAAACAGTGCTTTAGAAGAAGAAATTTCTCAAAGTATTTTCACTTCAAAATTAGAGGTAGAACAAGCATTATTGAGTTCAGACGATAAAAACAAATATCTTTCAATAAAAAAACAGTTAAACGAAAAATTGCTCACCTTAAAAACATTGGAAGCTAAGTTAAACGAGGAACAAATCAAACTTGAAAACGAAAAGAGCACAGAATTATCATACGAATCTGCCATTGACAAGCAGTTGGAAGCCGAAACCAACAAAGAAAACAACTTAAAACGTTTAGGAGAAATTGATGAAAAAATAAAACTCAACAATCAAATTATCGAACGAAACAAAGGTGTTTATGACGAAATCAAGAATCAAGAAAAGGTGTTAAAGAAATGGAATGATTTACTTACATTATTGGGTGGTTCTAAGCATGCTTTTAATACTTATGTGCAGCGACTAACACTAAAAAATTTAATCAATCTGGCAAACATTCATCTTTTTAAATTGAATCGTAGATACTCTTTGCAGATGAGTGAAACATACAAAACTGGCGAAGAGCTAAATTTTCAACTGGTTGACCATTATCAAACCGACGAAACACGCTTGGTTGACACATCGAGCGGTGGGGAGAAATTTTTAATAAGTCTTGCTTTAGCACTTGGTTTATCCGATTTGGCAAGCAATAATGTCAAAATTGGCTCTTTGTTTATTGATGAAGGATTCGGCACACTAGATAACAACACTTTGGAAACCGTCATTTCGACTTTGGAAACCTTACATGCCCAAGGAAAAATGATTGGGATTATATCACATGTTGAAAATTTGAAAGAACGCATTCCATCACAAATTCAGGTTATCAAAAAGAGTAATGGCGTGAGTGAAGTTGAGGTTTTGTAGTTAAAAACACCGTGATAGTCGGTGGACGACTATCCGTAAATTTCGTTTTAGTCGTCCGTCGACTAAACGAAAAAAGCCTGTTGAATTAACAACAGGATACTGTTCAAAAAAGTGTGTAAAGCTCAAAAAAATCGATTTTTGTATTACA
>CAZFPO010000055.1:0-17786 GCA_964521105.1 uncultured Lentimicrobiaceae bacterium
TTTCGGAACCGTCATATACTCCACAACCTGATAAAACAACCGCAAATTTTTTCATAAATATTTTTTTACTTAACAAATATAGTCATTTGATTTCAAAAATCAAAAAAAAATAAGAATATTTTATTTTTTGGATTATAATTAAAATATATATTCAACTTTTCTCAAAATTTCTACTCAATAAAAAAAAACTGTAAGTTTGTGTTATGGAAATTCAAGCAGTTGAAAATTATATTGTTCAAAAACAGCTTTTTAAGCATGAAAAACCTCTGTTAATAGCACTCAGTGGTGGCATTGATTCATTTGTGATGAGTCATGTTTTGATAAAATTGGGCTATCCAGTTAATTTTGCCCATTGCAATTTTCAACTTCGTGGAGAGGAATCGAATTTAGATGAAAAATTTGTTTTAGATATTGCGAAAGAATGGAATATAAAAATCCACATAAAACGCTTTAACACAAAAGAATACGCTAATCAAAACAATCTTTCCATACAAGAAACTGCTCGAATACTAAGATACGAATGGTTTAGTGAATTAATAATTGAAAACGATTATCAATGCGTAGCAACTGCTCATAATGCCGATGACGTTGCAGAAACACTATTGATTAATTTGGGAAGAGGATGCGGAATTGCGGGTTTACATGGAATACCCGTAAAAAATGGAAATATTGTACGTCCCATTTTGTTCGCTTCTCGAATGGAAATTGAAGAATACGCTAGAATAAACCGAATTCGATTTAGAAATGATAGCTCAAATTTTGAAAAAAAATATACTCGAAATAAAATAAGGCATGACGTAATACCCATTCTGAAAAAAATATTTCCTGTATTTATTGAAAACATTACTCATTCAACGGAGTTAATTAGTAAGCAGGAAGAAATTTATAATCAGGCAATTGCATCCTATTCTAAGCATCTTGCTTTTGAAAACGATAAAATAGTGGTTGATTTAAATCCTTTTATTAATCATGAAAATGGCGATATAATTCTTTTTGAGCTTTTAAAAAAATACAATTTTTCGGTTAGTCAAGTACGTAATATTTTAGAGCAAGGAATAAAAAATAAGGGTAGCCGTTTTGAAAGTTCCACTCATTTGGCAATAACTCATTCGGGCAAATTGATTATTGAAGAATCAAAATTTGATGAATGTAAAGATGAGTATATAATTGAAAATATTTATAAATTGAATAATCTTCCAATAAATTTATGTATTGAAAATACTTCTAAAAATCAGATTTCGGAACTAATACCACAAAATCCTAATTATATTTTTGTTGATTATTCAAAGTTGAAATTTCCTTTAACTATAAGGCATTGGAAAAAAGGAGATCGGATTTATCCTTATGGTTTAAATGGAAGTAAAAAAATTCAGGATTTATATAGTGATTTAAAACTAAATCTATTTCAAAAAAAAGATACTTGGATATTAGAATCTGAGGATAAAATTGTATGGGTTATTGGATTTAAAGCGGATAAGAGATTTTGTGTTGATAACAAAACCGAACAAATTTTGAAAATAGTTGTTAATTAAAGCTATTGTATTTTTCATTTGGTAATTTGAAAAAAACGATTTAGAAAGAAAATTATAGTACTTTTGAATTGTAATTTTAACCTTCAAAATTCAATTAATTATGCAAAAAACATTTATTAAAAGAAGTTTTTTACTTATTATACTCCTTGTTTTTACATTTCTACAGGTCAAATCGCAAATTTTAGAGCCAGTTAAGTGGAAATTCAACTCTAAAATTATTTCGGATACTGAAGCTGAATTAATTTTAACGGCAACAATAGATAAAACTTGGCACTTATATTCGCAAAATTTACCCGAAGATGGTCCTGTTCCAACCAGTTTTAAATTCAATAAAAGCAAAGATTACAAACTTATTGGAAAAGTAAATGAGCCAAAGGGCAAAAAAGTTTTTGATAAAAACTTCGATATGGAAGTAACTTTTTTTGCTACAAAAGCTGTATTTACTCAAAAAATTGAGATGCGAACCAATAAACCTTTTGAGATTAAAGGCGAATTAGAATTTATGTGTTGCGACGATTCGAGATGTCTACCACCTACTACTGTGGAATTTTCGTTTAAACTTCCTGGTGCAAAAGGAGAAGTAGTTGCAAATACTGATAGTTTAAATAATGATACAACTAATGAAGTAGTGGTTAAAAACGATACATTAAAAACTTCTGAAATAGTATCTGAAAAAAATAATACTCCAAAAAATACTGCCGATAGTGATACCTTATGGGGATTTTTTATTTTGGCATTTGTGTTTGGTTTAGCTGCCATTTTAACTCCTTGTGTTTTTCCTATGATTCCGATGACGGTTACCTTTTTTATGAAAGCAGGAAAAAGAGGTAAGTTTCAGGCATTGCTATATGGATTTTCGATTATAGCCATTTATGTTATTTTTGGCAGTGTTTTATCCATTGTTTTTGGCGAAGATTTTGGAAATTGGATTAGCACTCACTGGATACCGAACCTATTATTTTTTGCGATTTTTATAATATTTGCAGCTGCTTTTTTTGGATACTTTGAGTTAACTATGCCCTCGTGGCTCATAAATAAAACGGTAGCAAACGAAGACAAAGGTGATTTTATAGGTCCAATTTTTATGGCACTCACCTTAGTATTGGTTTCTTTTTCATGTACAGGACCAATCGTAGGTACAATTGTTATTGAATCGGCAGGTGGTCAGGTACTTAAGCCAATAATTGGAATGCTTGGTTTTTCGTTAGCATTTGCGTTGCCATTTACCTTATTTGCCTTTTTCCCTAGTTGGTTGCAAAAATTACCAAAATCTGGTGGTTGGTTGAACACTGTAAAGGTGTTTCTAGGTTTTATTGAATTAGCTTTTGCATTAAAATTTTTAAATATCCCCGATCAAACATACCATTGGGGAATTTTAGACCGCGAAGTATATTTAAGCTTATGGATTGTTATATTCCTTCTTTTAGGTGCATACCTAATCGGCAAAATTCGTTTTCCTCACGATAGCGAAACGAAATATATAAAAAGCTTCCCCAGATTAATGCTTGCTATTGCTTCGTTTTCGTTTGCAGTTTATATGATTCCAGGACTTTGGGGTGCTCCTTTAAAAACTTTGGCGGGTTGGTTACCACCAATGGAAACACAAGATTTTGAAATTAATAGAATTGTTCGTGAAAATAGCGGCGAAAAAACTATTAATCTTTGCGAAACTCCTAAATATGCGGATAAATTAAAATTACCTCACGGACTTAAAGGGTACTTTGATTTGGAACAAGCATATCGTTGTTCAAAAGAGATGAAAAAACCAATTTTCATTGATTTTACAGGTCATGGGTGCACTAATTGTCGCCAAATGGAAAGCAATGTTTGGTCTGACCCTCAAGTAATGAACAAACTTCAAAATGAATTTATTTTAGTAGCACTTTATGTAGATGATAAAGTAATTCAACTTCCTAAAGAGGAGTGGTACACTAATTCTAAAGGAAAAGAAATTAAAACTTTAGGTGCAAAAAACAGCGATATTATGGTTACAAAATTTAACCAAAATGCCCAACCATACTATTTTATTGTGGATGAAAATGGCACTTCGCTTACAACCGCTCATGCATTTGATTTAAACGTTCAGCACTTTTTAGATTTTTTAGATAGAGGATTAAAAAGTTACAAAGAGAAACAAACTGCCAACAAATAATGTTGAGTGTAGTATTAATAAATATAATCTAATAAGGGTCAACATCTTTACTAATTCGGCTGGATTTGTATTCTGGAATAGTTTCAAATTGCTCAATAGTCGAATTAATGATATTCTTTAGTAAAACCTGACGATTGCTTTTAGGTAGTTTAATAAGGATATCTTTCAAGTATAAATTATTGATTCGACCAATAAGAGGAAACTCTGGTCCAATTATTTTTAAAAGAGTAGCTTTTTCAATCATTTCTGCCAGCACAGCAGATGCTTTATTTACCTTTTGAAAATCGACATCTTTAACACTAATTCTAATCATTCTAACAAACGGAGGATAAAAAAATGTTTTTCTTTCATCAATTTGCATTTCAAACATTTCGGCAAATTGATTTTTTTTAACAAAATCAAAAACTTTATGATTAGGATTATATGATTGAATAATAACTTTACCAGGTATATCCTTTCGCCCAGCTCTTCCACTTACCTGAGCCATTAATTGATAACTTCTTTCAAACGAACGAAAGTCGGGAAAATTCACCATATTATCAGCATTAATAATCCCAACAACACTTACCGAATCAAAATCAAGTCCTTTTGTTACCATCTGAGTTCCAATTAAAATATCTATATCATGATTTTCAAAATCGGTGATTATTTGTTGATACGAATTTTTAGAACGAGTAGTGTCATAATCCATTCGAGCGATTTTTGCATTAGGAAAATAAATTTCTAAATCGGATTCAATTTTTTCGGTACCAAACCCTTTTGTATTTAGTTTGATACTTCCACAAACGGGACATTGTTTAGGAATTTCGAGTGTATAACCGCAGTAATGACATTTTAGAATGTTTGATTTTTTATGATACGTTAAGGTAACATCGCACGATTTGCAAGGAATAGTATAATGACAATCTTCACACTCTATTCTGGACGAAAAGCCCCTTCTATTTTGGAATAAAATTACTTGTTCCTTTTTATCTAATGCTAATGCAATATGATTAATTAGCACAGATGAATAGTGCGATTTCATTAACTTTTTTTGTTGTTGCTCTTTTAAATCAACCATAATTATTTCGGGAAGAAGAGCATCGCCAAAGCGTTCATTTAAAACATGTAAGCCATATTTATTTTGTTTAGCTTGATAAAAACTTTCAACAGAGGGAGTAGCAGAACCAAGTATAGTTTTAGCACCATAGATTTGAGCTAATAACAAAGCTGAGTCGCGAGCATGATATCTAGGGGATGGATCAAATTGCTTGTATGAAGTGTCGTGCTCTTCGTCAATTATTATTAATCCAAGATTTGAAAAGGGTAAAAAAATGGAAGAACGTGCTCCTAAGATTATTGAATATTGATTTAAAATCCCTTTTTTCTTATTTTGCACTGCATTCCAAATTTCTACTTTTTCAAATTCATTAAATTTTGAATGATAAACTCCTACTTTTGAACCAAAAAAACATCGTAATCGATTTACAATTTGTGAGGTAAGTGCAATTTCGGGTAATAAAAATAAAACTTGTTCACCATTTTCGATTGCTTTTTGAATAAAATAGATATAAATTTCGGTTTTTCCACTTCCAGTTACCCCAAATAATAAACTTGTTTTATTTTCATCTAACTGTTTTTCAATTTCGGTTATGGCATTTTGTTGAGCTGCTGAATATTTAATATTATTTACCAATAACGAAGAAACGTTACTCAAATCTAATCTACTAACAACTTGTTCGTCTAATACTATTATTTCTTTCTCAACTAAGGTTTTAAGTGAACTTTTTGAAACTTCAGGATTTTCGAGTAATATTTTTTCCTCTATCCTTTCATTTATATTTCCATTCGTTAATTTTAAAAAATTCATTAAAAACATCATCTGTTTGTAAGTCCGTTGCGAGTAACTTAGATTATCTAATAACTCTTTTAACATTAACTCACTATTTTGATATTGTTGAGCTAAACGAACATAACGAATAACCTTTGGCTTGTATGCATCAGTAAGTTGTTCAATTACTTGTATTACTTTTTTTTGAATTAGATTTTTGATAATTGGCATAACTTTTTGAACCTCAATAAGTTTTCCAATATCCGAAATTTTAACATTTTCATTTTCAGAACATGCGTTGGCAATAATTAGCTCTTTAGGGTTTAAATGAGTAATATCGCCATCGAAATCATTATGAATACTTATTACTGTTTCGCTACTTAACTTCATGGCCGATGGTAAAGCTGCCTGCATAACATCTCCGATGTTGCACATATAATACTCCGAAATCCACTTCCAAAAATCGAGTTGTTTACTATTTACAATTGGCTCATCATCAATGATATCAAGTATGTATTTTACTTGGTATGCTTCGGGCATTTTATCGTGGATAGAATAAATTATTCCCGAATAAATTTTTGATTTTCCGAACTGAACAACTGCTCTCCGTCCAATTTCGAGTTTACTCAGTAATTCTTGTGGAATTCGGTAGGTAAAACTCCCACGTATTGGCAATGGTAGAATGATTTCGGCAAAAAGAGTAGTATAGTTAGACATTAATTTATCCTTGTTTAAGCTTTTCCATAAATCGCTCTGAATTAATGATGTAACGAGTATGGAAACCAGATCCAATTTGACCTTGTTCATCATACGCCGAAACTTCAAAAATCAGTTTTTTTCCATCTATTTCGATGAGTTTTGTTTTTGAATACACTTTTGCACCAATTGGAGTAGCTTTTAAATGTTTAATGTTAACTTCGGTTCCTACGGTGCCATGACCTTCGGGTAATAGCGATTGAACACTATGTTGTGCCGTGTATTCCATAAGACCAATCATGGCAGGAGTGGCAAATACCTCCACTAATCCTGAACCATAAGCAGCAGCTGTATCTTTAAAATCAACCATTTGCTCTTTATATCCTTCAATACCAATTTTTAAAGTATTCATAATTAATCGTTATAGTGAAAATGAACTGTTTTAATTACATCGGGATGCAAACTTAAATATACAGGACAAGACATAGCACTTTTTTCAATAATTTTTTTCTCTTTAGCAGTGTATTTAATTTTTGGGAAATAAAATTCAATAATAATTTCACCAACTTTACGAGGATTTGTAGTCATAATTTTTGTAACGTCAATTTTAGTTCCTGTTACCTCAAAATTAAAAGTTTCGGATGCCACCCCAATTATTGTCATCATACAGGTTGCTAATGAATTACAAAGTAAATCGGTGGGTGAAAACGAAGATCCTTTTCCATGATTATCCACTGGAGCATCAGTGGTTATTTTGGTGCCTGATTGGTTATGACGGCAAATATTTGATAATTCGCCAATATATTCGATAGAAATTGTTGCCATGTTTTTTTATTCAAAAGTAATTTTTTTTAGTGAATAAACTAAGTTTTTTGATTCTTAAAAATATAAAAACCAATTTTGTTTTGTTAACTTATCTTAAGCTATCGAGTTATATTTGTTTTAATTTTATTTTTGTGCAACATCCTATTGAATTGTATTATGAAAAAATTTTTATGTTTTTTTGGACTTTTTTTAATTTTAATCTCTTGTCAAAATAAAGAAAAAGAATTTAAAAATCATTATATTGAAGGGCTAAAACAATTAGATATGTCTAATTTCAAAGCAGCTTTGGTTGAATTCGAAGCGTGTATAATGATTAAACCCGAAAATCCTGAATCGTATTATTATAGAGGTGCCATTAAATCGAATTTAAAAGACTCCAAGGGAGCCATAGCTGATTTTACAAAGGCTATTGAGTTAAATCCAAATTATGCGGATGCATATTGGAATAGGGGGTTAGAATATGACTTTTTGGGTAAAAAGCAAGAAAAATGTCATGATTTTCATAAAGCCTTTGATTTGGGAAAAACAAACATTGAAAATAGAATGAAGGAATGCCAAAATTATAGGTAATCTATTCTCGATAATCAAGAAGTTATGCTATTACCCAAAACGACATAGCAAAACAATTACGAATAACAACATTCAAACGAATTTTAAGTAACAAAAACAATGGTTTAAAAATGCAATAAACCGAATTTTGTAATTCCTAAATGTTTAAAATTCTGAATAGTTTTAGGAATTTTGCTTATCTTTGCTGTATGAAAATAATAGCACGTAAACGTTACTTAGATAAACTTAGTGTTCTTAAAGATAAGAATTTAATTAAGGTTGCCACAGGTGTTAGACGTTGTGGTAAATCAACTTTGATGACACAATTTCAAGACTTGTTACGTAAAGAAAATGGCAACGTTTCCATTTTGTCGATTAATATGGATATGCCCGAATTTCGGTTGTTAGCAGAAAAAAATATGTCTACCGGACAGGCAGGATGGAATAAGATTTACGATTATATCATTAAGCATCTAAAAAAAAATGTTACCAACTATGTGTTTATAGACGAAGTGCAAAACGTTCCTGAATTTGAAAAATTGTTGGAAGGCTTGTATATCCACCCAAACATAGATTTGTACGTTACCGGTTCAAACGCATTTTTATTATCTAGCGAATTAGCAACTTTACTCACAGGTAGAGCTTATGAAATAAATGTATTACCTTTTTCTTTTACTGAATATTTAGATTTCACAGGCAAAACCACAAACCCTGACCGTGCTTTTGCTGAATATTTGCGTACAGGTGGTTTTCCCGAAGCGGTAAGACTTTCAACAGACGGAAATCATTTTGCAAATGAATATTTACTAACGATTTTCAAAAACATTTACGACAATGATATTTCTAAACGCTATACTATTTATGCTGAAGAATCATATCAGGAAGTGGTAAATTTTTTAATAGATTCAGTTGGTTCAAGAGTTTCAGCAGGAAATATTGCCAAAGTTTTAACCGCAAACAAAAAGAAAATAGACAACAAAACAGTGTCGAAGTACATTAATACTTTGGTTGAAGCCTATTTGTTTTACAAAGTTAACCGCTATGACATCAAAGGCAAACATCATTTGGCAACGCAAGAAAAATATTATTTGGTGGATTTAGGTTTTCGCAACGTATTACTTGGAAAAGAATTGGCAAGCGATGCAGGTCATTTACTTGAAAATATCATTTATCTTGAGCTAAAACGCAGAGATAACCAAGTGTGGATAGGGAAAACAAACCATTTAGAAGTTGATTTTATTGTTCGCAATAGCGAAGGTTTTACACAATACATACAAGTTTCACAAACAGTACAAAATACAACGACTTTAGAACGTGAGTTAGCACCATTTGATAGTATTGCAGACCATCATGAAAAACTTTTAATCACAATGGACTACGACAACGGTACATATAACGGAATAAAAAAAATAAACGCAATAGATTGGCTTACAAAGACCGAAAAATAATGGCGAATCGATAGCAAATCCTTGCTTTAAGCGAGGGAGAACAAGGTATTAGAACGACAATAAATTAATATGCATCGTGTTAGGCTAATGGAAAGTGTGGTTTAATCTCCGCTGAAAAATCAAGCCTCGGGCGTTACAATTTATACGTTAAAACGGATGTGTAAAATATCTCCATCTTGAACAATGTAATTTTTCCCTTCTACGCTCATTTTTCCTGCTTCTTTACATTTTGCTTCGGAGCGATATTCAATTAAATCTTTGAATTTTATGACTTCGGCACGAATAAATCCACGTTCTAAATCGCTATGAATAGCTCCTGCAGCCTGAGGTGCAGTCATGCCTTTACGTACCGACCAAGCTCTGTTTTCTTTGCCACCAACCGTAAAAAACGAAATTAGATTTAGTAAACTATATGCCGAACGAATTAGAATATGGACGCTTGGTTCTTTTAAACCCATGTCTTCCAAAAACATTTGACGTTCTTCTTCGGTTTCTAATTCGGCAATTTCGGCTTCGAGTTTACCCGCAACAATTAATACCTGCTCATTTGTTTTCGAGAACTTTTCGAGAACTGCTTGTGAATATTTATTTCCCGATACGGCACTATTCTCATCAACATTACAAACAAACATTACCGGTTTTTCGGTTAATAACATCAAGTCGGCAATATGTTTTCGCTCTTCATCACTAATTTCTAACGTTCGGATACTTTCAAAATTTTCGAGATGTTGCTTGCATTTATTTAAAACTTCTATAGCCTTTTTGGCATCTTTATCACCAACTTTTACCGCTTTTTCAGTTTTATGGATTTTTTTATCAATCTGTTCTAAGTCTTTAACTTGAAGCTCTAAATCTACAATTTCAATGTCTCGAAGTGGATCAATTGACCCTTCGATATGAGGTAAATTGGGGTCATCAAAACAACGCAAAACATGAATTAGTGCATCTACTTGACGAATATCAGCTAAAAAAGCATTGCCAATTCCTTCGCCCTGACTTGCTCCTTTGGCTAATCCAGGAATATCAACCACTTCGATGTTAACAAAAACTAATTCCTCTGCTTTAATAATTTTATCAATTTCAATTAAGCGTGGATCAGGAACATCGCAAACCCCAATATTTGATTTGTTTGAACTAAATGCAAAGTTTGTTGCCTGTACTTTGGTGTTTGATATACAGTTAAATAGAGTTGTTTTTCCGGAATTTGTTAAACCGACAATACCACATTTTAAAGCCATAATTATATTTTTTTGCGAAATTATCAAAAAAATCAACGCAAGAGCAAAAAAAAGAGGTTGAGCAAGCCCAACCTCTTTAAATTATCGTATTTTAATTACTTTGATTTTTTAATACGGATAATAAATGAATCCGAATTATTCATAAAACGAATTATGTATAATCCATCTTTGTAAGAAGAAAGATTTAAAATCGTTTTTCCTTTTAATATTTCTTGGCTAAGAATAGTTTTCCCTTGAACATCTATAACATTAATAGTATAGTTTCCATCAGATTCGATTGTATAAATTCCAGTTGAAGGATTAGGGTAAACATTAATTGATACGTTTCTTAAATCACTAATTTTAGTATCATCTACTTCAAATTCAACACTTACAGTAGTATCAGAAACAATATTTGAAATATTAAAAACATTGCTGGTATTTCCGGAAACTACCACTGAATTTGCTTTCCATTCTTTTACGCGATAGTGAGCATCAGGTGTAGCTGTAAAAACCACATCTTTTCCTTCTTGTACAAGATCACCTGAAGTTATAGCTAAACCATCAACTGTTGCACCAAGCGTTCCATTGCTTCCTATAACATTGTAATTTACTGGATAACTGTGATTGACAATTATTATTTCCACCTCTTCTTGTGCTATTCTATTAGGGTTTTCGCAGGTTGTGGCAATTTTATCATCATGAATTTGACCATCGCAATCTTGAGCAGTAAAACTTCCAACTACTTCAATCCCCGTTGTATTGGTGCATGAATAAATGCGAGATACAATCGTATAATGTCCAGCTTCCGTGAAATTTGCAGTAAATTCGATAGGTCTGTTTCTATTAACACAAGTATTGTCTATAATTCCTAAAGTAAATGCACCAATTTCATATTCGTCAACGGTTAATGAAATCATGCCTGAACCATTAGTTAGTGATCCTTCAAAGTATTCTAAACCCTCTTTTCGAACACGGTAATTTAATGTTCCATAATCGCTGATGTTTTGAATTGGCTCACCATCTTTTAATATTTGATAACCAATGCCACATAAATTGTCTATCAATCCATTAGAATATATTTTAGCAGTTACCGAAAATTCTTCACCTATTTCGTAAGAAGGCTCAATTTCAAAATATTCGATATGTGGTGGCTCTGTGATATTTATAACTATAGTTTTTTGGCTTATTTGTGTTGGCGTGGTGCAAGTCGATGCTGTTTTATCATCATGGATTAAACCGTCACAATCAACAGCGGTAAAACTTCCAACAACATCAATTCCAGTTGTATTTGAGCACGAATTAATAGCTGCTACCATTGTATAAACTCCAGGTTGTGTAAAATTAACTTCAAAGTCTACTGGACGGTTTCTGTCAACACATGAATTGTCTAAAATACCTAGTGTGTATGCAGCAATATGCGAACTATTAATATCAAGTTCAATTGCACCTGAACCATTTGTTATTGATCCATTGTAATAATTTAGTCCTTCCTGACGTACTGTATAGTTGATTGTACCATAATCGCTGATGTTCGTAATTAAAGATCCATCTTTATAAAATTTATATCCAAAACTACATAACTGATCAATTGTACCTTCCGAATAAATTTTTCCAGTAATAGCGATGTTTTGATTTGTAGTACTTGATGAAGGCACTCCCGAAAATTCTATATGAGGAGTAGTTGCTGGCCTAACAACATTCGCTTCAAAAAACCATGTTCCAAGTTCATTTGGAGAAGTGCATTCAGAAGCAGCCATATCAAGATGCACGGATGTTCCACAATCAGGATTTCCGTTTGCAGTATAATTTGAGCCTATTATGGTTCCCGTATTAGAACAAGAGTTTAATTTAGTTACCATTTTATAAGTACCTGCTTCAAAAAATTTTAAAGTAATTTCAATTGGACGATTTCTGTTAACACAGTAATTGTCAAAAACACCAAGTGTAAATGCTTGATACGTTTGGTACCCAATCGTACCAGAACCTTCAGTAATAGGAACATCAGTATAATTTAAACCTTGTGTTCTAACTCGATATGAAACAGTTCCATAATCACTTAAGTTTTCAATTAATATTCCGTCTCGATAAATTTCGTATGTTATACCACATAATTGATCCAATAAACCACCTGAATTTAATTGAGCAGTAACTACAATGTTACTGTTTGTTTCATAACTTGGATTTAAAGGGGTAAATCCGATGGACGGTGTTTGAGCGTTAATAAATAATGCCATGCTAAATAGCAAAAAAAATAGAGGTACTAATTTCCTTTTCATAAATTTAATTTTAATTTTTTTAATGGAATATTTTATTTTAAAATATCTAATATTAATAAATTCATGCAAAACTAATTTATTTTTTTAAACAAATAGATTTTATTTGTTTTATTTTTATATAGTAAATAGATTAATAAAAAATTAATATACGCATCAGTGAATCCATCAATATTTACTATTCAATAACACTAATTACTTATTCATCCTAAAGAAATGAAAAGTTTTAATCATTTATCTTTGTATATGTGTTTATTTGAATTCTACAAAATAATCCAAATTGAATTTGCAAATAGTCCAAAAACGTAATACAAATTCTAATTTATGTTAAGCCTTTGCTAAAATAAATAATACAATGATTTGTCAAAAAGACGGAGAAATTGTACTGTTTTATTTTCTAGTCGGCATAAGATTACCTATATTCGACATTCCTTTAAATAATCTTTATAATTTCTGTTATAATCTCAATAAAAAAAAGAGGTTGAGCAAGCCCAACCTCTTTAAGTTTTATTAAAAATATTAGTTCGTCTTTTTGATTTTTACCACATACGAATTAGATTCGTTTGTAAAACGTACAAAATAAATTCCACTATGGAATGAGGATAAATTTATGGCAGTTTGTCCTTTTTGAATTTCCTGACTTAGAATAGTTTTTCCAAGAATATCAACCACTTCAATTGAATATTTTGAATCGGATACAAGATTAAAAATACCAGTTGAAGGATTAGGATAAACATTTACTGTAATAGGACATGTGCTATTAATACCCGTTACATCTACCTTAAATTCAACATTTACTGTGGCAGAAGCACTGATATTCGATAACGTATAATTATTTGAAGTGTTTCCAGAAACAATAATTGAATTTACTGTCCATTCTTTAACCATAAAGTGAGCATTTGGAACGGCGGTGAAAACAACATTTTTGCCTTCTTGCACTGTAGCACCTGTTGTAATAGGCGTACCGTCAACAGTAGCTGACAATGTACCATTTACTCCAACCACGCTAAAATCAACTGTATACGTTGGAATTAATTCAAATTCAACGGTAACATTGGCAGCAGCGATTAGATTAGATAAGGTATAAGTATTTGTTGTAACTCCTGAAACTATTATGTTATTATTTTTCCATTCTTTAACCCTATATCCATTGCTAGGAACAGCAGTGAAAACAACATTTTTGCCTTCTTGAACGGTATCTCCAGATGCGATAGTTGTGCCATCAACTGTTGCAGAAACATTTCCATTGGCATTTACAACAGAGAAATTTACAGGATAATAGTTTGGAACTTTCGTTATATAAACATTATCTAACTGAACATTTCCTATACCTTTGCTTGTATAAATCCATCGTACCCAACGTGAATCGGATGAAATTTTAAATCTTTCTGTAATATCAGTATTTGGTATAGATCCTTCGGCAGAATATGATTTAACACTTGTCCATGTTTCACCATCTACTGATTCCATAATGTCAAAAGTACCAGACCATGGTGATGTTCCACCGGTATTTGCTTTAATGGTATAAATTAGAGAATCGGGTGATGAATCGAAATTAACGGTTAATTCATCTGCTGTGCCATCAAATTTAGCACCTGCACTTGAATAATCTGCACCTAAACCAGTTTGAGACCAGCCAGTGGGTAAACCTGTTTGCCAAGGACCTGAATAAAATAAAGGAAGAGTTGCAGGTGCTGGTAAATCTTGTAAAACGACAGGTTCGGTAATATCTGCCGAAATGTCAATGTTTGTATTGTTTAAAGGTAGATAGCCAGGAGCAGCTATGCTATATGTATAGGTTCCTGCCGATACATTTGAGAAGACATAATTTCCAGCAGCATTTACAACTCCATTAAAAGTTACTACAGCATTTGTAATATCCACTGCAGAAGAATTTTTCACGGTAAATGTAACGGTATATGTTGGAATTAATTCAAATTCAACGGTAACTGTTTTCGCTTCCTGAATATTGGCAATATCTAAACTTGTATTGGTATTTTCAGCAACAACAACGGAGTTAATTGTCCACTCTTTAACCTGATAACCTATTGCAGGAGTAGCTGTAAGTTGAATATTTTTGCCAGCTTGAACTAAATCGCCAGAAGTGATTGCAGTTGCATCCACGTTTGCTGAAATGGTTCCATTTGCACCAACCACACTAAATGTAACTGCATAAGTAGGTATTATCTCAAATTCAACAGTTACATCAGAAATTGCTTGAATGTTATATAATGTATCAGTATTAGTTGTATTCCCAGCAATTATAGTAGAATTTAATTTCCACTCTTTCACTCTATATCCAGCAGCTGGTGTTGCTGTGAAAATGATGTTCTTTCCAGCATCAATTAAATCACCTGAAGTAATTGGAGTTCCATCAATTGAAGCAGATATTGAACCATTTGTTCCTATTACACTAAATGTAACAGCAAAGGTTGGTATTACTTCAAACTCCACTGTAACGGTAGATGCTTGAGTTAAGTTTGTTAAAGTATATGTGTTAGAAGTATTTCCCGAAATAGCGGTAGTGTTTAATGTCCATTCTTTAACACGATAACCAGCAGCAGGAGTTGCTGTAAACACTATATTGTTTCCTTCAGCAATAGTATCTCCCGAATTAATAGAAGTGCTATTAACCGATGCTAAAATAGTTCCATTTGTTCCAACAACACTAAAATTAACGGCATGATATATCGGGATAATTGGAGCTAAACCAAATCCAACCGTTGAATTAAGAGTAGATGTTGTATCAAAACGCAAGCTTGGGTCAGTCCAACCCGTTAAACTTCCAGTAATTATACCTAGTTTTAACGAAATGTTTTGATTTGCAGTAGACACACCATTTCCTACCCATGCTGTTCCTGGATCAGTGCCAGGTGTTCCAAAAACATCTTGTTTATCAGTTCCAAGCCAGATTTCTAAAGCATCATCTCCATTAAACGTAAACGCTTTTTCTTTGAATGTTGCTCCATTACCTTCAGTAACAGTTTGTAAATCGCTAGTTCCAATAACAATTACTGCATTATTGGCTAAAACTCCAGTGTTAATTGTGTCAATATTTACAGGTGCTACACCATTTGTACCTTGTTTTATAAAAAGATTTGTAACAGAAAAGTCAATTTCAGCACCTGTTTTATTCCATAACTCAATTCCTTTTGGAGTTGTTCCAGTATATGTTTCAATATATTGACTAATGATTAATCCACCCGTAGCAACAGGAATTAATTCAAATTCAACCATAACTGTAGTATCCGAAGTAATAACAAGTGAATAATTGTTAGTGGTGTTACCTGCAACAGATGAATTATTTACTTTCCATTGTTTAACTTGATATAACGCGTCTGGAGCAGCAGTAAAAACAATAGTTTTTCCACTTTCAACTGCTGTACCAGTAGTTATAGCACCAGCATCAACTGTTGCTGCTAAGGTGCCGTTAGCGCCTATTACACTGTACGTTATAATATATGATGGAGCAACTTCAAATTCAACACTAACCGTTGAGGCTTCTTGTAAATTAGTAATAGTAAATGAATTACTTGTATTACTCGAGACAACCACTGAATTTAACTTCCATTCTTTAACTCTATATCCAACCGCAGGAGAAGCTGTAAATACAACATTTTTACCGGATTGAACTAAATCGCCAGATGTGATATCCACATTGTCTACCTTTGCACCTAAGGTTCCATTTGTACCTACAACACTAAAATTAACAGCATGGGGAACTGAAGGTACATTGCCAGTTACTTTGATATTGTCGATTCTGTTGTTTCCCGATTCAGCGGTAGCACCATTAAACTTAATTCTAATTGCAAAATTGGCATTATCGTTTACGGTTGTGATGGCACTGAAATCGATGGTAACAATTTGATCTACAACCCAATTGTTACCATACGTTGATAGGTCTTTTGTTTCTTTGGTTATCCAATCTGTACCATTAATGGTGTATTGAATTTCCTGCGAAGAAAACCCGGTGGATGTTTTTCGAGCAGCGTAAGAAATTGAAATACCTGAATATCCAGTGGTTGGTATATTCAACTGCAAATAAGTGCCATTATTTGCATTTGAAGTTCCTCCAGTAGGACAAAAGCTACCTCCATTTACAACATCACCAGTGGCTGCGTTAAATGTAGTACCACCAAAACTAACTGCATTAGCCATAGTGTACGTTAGTTGAGCGTTGTGAATAGTGTCAGTAATTGGAGCCGTCCAATTCACTCCTGATGCAGGAACACTTTGGTTGAAGTTCCAATAATACATCAGTGTTTGGCTGTTTATATTTGGAGCTAAAACCAACATTAATACTAAAAATTGAACAAGTCGGTTCAATTTCTTAAAAGAGTTTTGATTTTTCATGTTTTTGAATTATTTATAATTAAGTTATTTTAATTCTAACTGCAAAAGTAGTAAATTTACGGATAATAAAATTTCGATTTAAGTGTTTTTAATTTTTAATTTAAATATATGCTTAAAAATATCTATACTATTTCATATAAAAGTTTAATTGACAAGCCTTTTAATCAAAACAAAATGATTAAACTTCTTGAAATAATGAAAGAGGAATTAAAATGGAGAGGCACTGAATATATAAAGATAAACAAAAATCAATTGGATTTTGAAAATCGGATATTAACAATCCGAATACCGTTTACTTTAATGCATTCGATTGATGGAGGTTTATTGAAGATAAGTAAAACTGACGAAGATACATTTAATATTGAATATGAAATTTCATTAATTCGAGTATGGATAAAAAATTCCTTAGTATTTCTAGTTTTATTGTTTTCGAGTAAAGAAATATTATTTTCCTTATTACTTTTTATCCTCCTAATATTGGGTGATTTTGGATTTGCTTATTTACGACATCGTTTATTTTTTAAAAAAATTAAGAAAATAATGATTGAAAAGGGATTTAATAGTGATAAGCATAAAAATAACAATCAACCAAATAGTAATCTGTATTTGGAAGATTACCCTTAAACCCAGAATCATCGATTGAATCGCTGAGACAATTAAATCCCAAAATCAAATCGTTCGATTTTTTTCAAATCTACCATTGATAATTTGGGTTTAATATTTCAAACAATTATACATTCCCTCTTCATTCTGAAAATACAATTTGCAAATTCAGCAGGTGCGTAACACCGTTCTATCTGTAAAACCAGCAAGAGGGAAAAAAGGGAGGTGCAGAGCACCGAACTGTCAAAAAATCAAGAAAATGGTTTTTGGTATTACCTTAAATCCGCAAAGATTTTTTTCTCATTGATTTTCTTGCTTGATTTTG
>CAZFPO010000056.1:0-17393 GCA_964521105.1 uncultured Lentimicrobiaceae bacterium
TTCCGTTGTGAAAACATTCAAGGTGGTCTTTCGAAAGAGGGATCGCCTTTTGTTTTTTCCAATTACAATATTATAAATATTATACTAATTTACCAAATATTTTGTAAAGATTTTTGGTAAATTAAAAATATTTGTAAAACAATAAATGCCTGTGTTTACAATCAAAATACAGGCTTTAAGGCATTATGAAATAAGGTTTTTATTTTGAAACTTGAAGTCGTTTTGTTAGTTGTTTCACGGGTAAAATGGTTGAAATTAATCCTAATGTTATAACAATTATGAGTACTGCGAAAAAATCGATAAAACTCATTTGAACGGGGTATGTGTTTAAAATGTAATCGGCATTTTCCGAACCAATTTTTATTAACCCAAATATTTGTTGAATAACGCACAATAAGGCACCCAACATTAAACCAATTATACCTCCGGCAAAATTCAGCAAAAACCCTTCCCATAAAAAAATTTGGTGAATGAGTTTTCTGTCGGCACCCATATTAAACAAAATTTCGATATCGTTTTTTTTGTCTAAAATTAGCATGGCTAAAGTGCCAATTATATTAAACATTGCCAACACCATAATAAAGGTTAAAATGGCATAAATAGCTGTTTTTTCGGATTGCATTACTTTAAACAACATCTCTTCTTGTTGGTATTTGTTTTTCACCGAATAGCTTTCGCCAAGAATTTGTTGTACTTTTTGTTGAATTTTTTTCGAATCAAATGTTGGATTTAAAAAAAGCTCAACACTGTTAATTTTACCCTCGTAATCCATCAGCGTTTGGGCATATCGAAGTGGAACAAAAACATATTCGGCATCGTAGTCGGTTTGAACCGAAAAAACCCCCGACGGGACAATTGAAGTTGAGATAAAAGCGTTTAAAGGGTCGGTTAAGTTTTTTGCTGTTCGCCGAGGGTAGTATGTTTTTAGAGTTTTAAATTGCGAAAGATTTAAGCCTAAATGATAAGCAACTCCAGCACCTAAAATAACGTAGTCGATATTTCCTTTTTGCAATAAAAAATTTCCATCAACGATAAGGGTATCAAACCGATTATCTTTTCCATAATTTTCATCTACCCCTTTAAGTTTAGCCAAAAACTGTTTATCGTCGTAACTAATTAACGCGATGTCTTCAAGAATGGCTGAGTATGAGTTTACGCCCTCAATTTGTTTTACTTTCTCAAATGGAAATTCGCTTTGTTCAAACACTTTACCTTTAACGGGATTAATTTGTAAGTCGGCATTAAACGAATTAAAGTAGTTCACAATCAGCGATTCAAAGCCATTAAAAACCGATAATACAATAATTAGCGACATGGTGCAAAAAACAATTCCAAAAAACGAAATAGCAGAAATAATATGAATAATATTATGCGATTTCTTGGAAATTAAATACCTTTTTGCTATAAAAAATGCTGTATTCAATTTTTAATATTATTTAAAAACTTTAACAATTAAACCGGTGCCTTTTTTTTGATAACTATTTGTGTCGACGTAATTTAATAAGCAACACCAAGGAAAAAATAGCAGATACCAAAAAGGGATTAACACAAAAAACAACTTACTGATATTTAATAATTGAATGGGATATTTCATCGAGAACCTCCATGAGATTGAACCCCATGTGCCATAAGAATAGTTGGCAATAACCTTTGAAAAACCAGCATTAGTAAGTTTTTCGGTAATATCATCAATGCTATATCCATCGCGAACATGTTCTTCAATAAACGACTCTTCGTCGTGGTCGTGAACATCTGAACCACCTAAATTTGATGGCGTTGATATTAACAACATGCCGCCATCTTTCATCGAGGTATAAAAGTTTTCAAACACTTTTCTGTCCTCTTCAATGTGTTCCATTACATCAACCGAAAGAATAAAGTCGTATGTGTTTGGCTTGCAATATTCAGTTAAGTCGGCAATTTCAAAGGTAACATTTGGGCGGTTAATTTTTGAAAAAAACTGATTACAATCTTCAATTTGTTCCTCTTTTACATCTACTCCTGTAATTCTTGCATTTTTACATAAATTCGATAAAAAATAGTCGTATTGCCCAAACCCGCTTCCTGCATCTAATATCGAAAATTCCTGTGAGCGATTGGTAAAATATTTTCGACTCTCTTTTTTTATATGCCACGAGCGAAGAAGAAGCAAGTCGAGAAGTTTATAAAATAATTTTCGCAAAAAAGGTTTTTTGTTAAAAACATTTCCGAGCGATCGTTTTATGGGGTCGTACTGCATTGGCTATTGCTTTAAAAGTTCGTTAATTCGGTCTAATTTATCAAGGGTTTCATCGTTATAAAACTCCAAATGTGGAACAATTCGGAGTTGATTTTTAACAATGTTACCGAGTAAAAAACGAATTTCTTTTTGTTTTGTTTTTAAGGTTGAAATAATTTCTGGTTTGTTTGCCTTTCCAAAAATACTCACATAAATCCTAGCAATTGATAAATCGGGTGTAACCGAAACTTGTGTAATAGTTACCATCGACCCATTAATCATCGAAAAGCCTTCTTTTTGAAAAATGGAAGACATTTCCTTCATGATGAGTGTCGAAATTTTTTGTTGTCGTATTGTTTCCATGAAGCAAAAGTACAATTTTTAAAACAATTTATGCTTGTTTAATGATTTTAGAAACTATCTTTGCATCAATGAAAGATTTTATACGAATATTAAAATACGTAAAACCATATTGGAAGTACATTGTACTAAACTTGACTTCAAATTTGATATACGTTGTGTTTTCGTTAGTTTCATTAACGATGGTTTCGCCATTTTTAACCATATTATTTGAAAAAGTAAAGTTGGTGGTAGTTGAACCCGAGTTTTCGTTTAGTGTAAAAGCAATAATTAACTATTTTTATTACATCATAAGTGTTTTTATTGTCGAACATGGAAAATATGAAGCACTAATTTTTGTTTCACTAATTTTTGTATGTTTTTCGCTAATATCAAATTTATTTCGTTATTTGGGAATGTATTTTATGTCGCCCTTACGCAATGGGGTTGTTGAAGATATTCGCAATCAAATTTACTTTAAAATTCTAATATTACCGCTGTCGTTTTATTCTAAAGTTCGTGCGGGCGATGTAATTTCGCGAATTACTGCCGATGTGCACGAAATTGAATGGTCGATTATGAGCACAATGCAATTGATTTTACGCGAACCCTTGTTGATTATTGTATATTTTGGAACCCTTATGGTTATTAGTCCTACCTTAACCTTGTTTTCGATAATTGTTTTGCCAGTTAGTGGAATTATTATTTCGGTAATTGGGAAAAACATAAAAAAGAAATCGGAAATAAGCCAAAGTAAGGTTGGTTTTATTACTTCAATTTTTGATGAAACGATATCGGGTTTAAGAATAATAAAGGGTTTTAATGCTATTGATTATGCTAACGATCGGTTTAAAACGTTAAACCAGTCGCTTACACGAACCATGAATAAAGTGTTTCGTCGCACCGAGTTAGCTTCGCCCTTAACCGAGTTGTTGGGAGTAATTTCGTTATTATTAATTGTTTATTTTGGTGGTCGATTAGTTTTAAGTGGTAGTTCGATGTTAACTGCCGATGCATTAATTTTATATGTTGTAATTTTTGCTCGCATGATATCGCCGGCAAAATCGTTTATTTCGGCGGGGTACTCCATACAAAAAGGAATGGCTGCAGGCAAGCGTGTGTTCGAAATTATCGATGCTAAAGAAAAAATTGTTGAAAAAGAGGATGCAAAAAGCATTAAAATTTTCAATAAATCAATAGAATTTAAAAATGTTAATTTCCGATATGAAGAAAATGAAGTGCTTAAAAACATTAATTTTTCTTTAGAAAAAGGAAAAACATTAGCCCTTGTGGGGCACTCGGGAGCCGGAAAATCAACTATTGCCGATTTGTTGCCTCGATTTTATGATGTTACAGATGGAAATGTGTTAATTGATAATGTTGACATTCGAGAATATATCATCAGAGATGTTCGCGATTTAATGGGCATTGTGAGTCAAGATGTGGTTTTGTTTAACGATACTATTGAAAACAATATTTCGTTTGGTAAACGCAATGTGCCCAACGAGGATATAATTGATGCTGCTAAAATTGCTCATATTCACGATTTTATTGATGAACTACCGGATAAATACAAAACTAAAGTAGGTGATAGGGGTTCATTGTTATCGGGAGGGCAAAAACAACGAATAAGTATAGCTCGAGCAATATTACATAATCCTCAAATTTTAATTTTAGACGAAGCCACTTCGTCTTTAGATTCAGAATCTGAACGATTAGTTCAACAAGCCATAGAATCGTTGATGCAAAATAGAACAACGTTGATAATTGCTCATCGCTTATCGACCATTATTAATGCCGACAGAATATTAGTTTTAAAAGAGGGTAAAATTATTGAAGAGGGCAATCACTATCAATTATTAGATTTAAAAGGAATTTATTATAACATGATACAAATGCAAAATTTCTCATAGATATGGCAGATATTAAAGAAATAATAAAGAAACAATCTTCAGAAATTGTAGATGAAATTGTTTCAATTCGTCGAATGTTTCATCAAAATCCTGAACTTTCGGGTAATGAGTTTGAAACCGCTGAGATAATTCATAATATTTTAACCGAATGGGGAATTGAACATCAAACAGGAATTGCTGGCACTGGAATTAGCGGTGTTGTTTATGGGAAAAAAGGAAAAGGTAAAATAATTGGATTACGAGCCGACATGGACGCTTTGCCTATTTCCGAAACAAGTGGGGTGGCGTTTTCATCGGTAAACAAAGGGGTGATGCACGCATGTGGGCACGATATGCACATGGCTTCGTTGTTGGGTTGTATAAAAATTTTAAACGAAATAACTGAGTATTTTTCGGGAGGTGTAAAATTTATTTTTCAACCTTCGGAAGAAAAATACCCTGGTGGAGCCATTCAAATGATTAATGCTGGAATTTTAAAAAATCCAAGCGTTGATTTAATGTTTGGCATGCATGTTATGCCCGAATTGCCATCGGGAATTGCCGGGTTTAAAGCAGAAAAATATATGGCTTCAACCGACGAAATATATATTACTATAACCGGACGTGGTGGTCATGCAGCCAACCCTCAGCAAAATATCGACCCAATTGTAATCGGTTCAAATGTGGTAATAGCATTACAACAAATAGTTAGTCGATATGCACCACCAGCTATTCCTACGGTGATTTCTTTCGGAAAATTTGAAGGCTTAGGGCGAACTAATATTATACCCGATGAGGTTAAGCTTGAAGGTACTATCCGTACATTTAACGAAGAATGGAGGTTAAAAGCTCATCGGTTAATTAAAGATATTGCTTGCGGAACTGCCTCTTCATTTGGAGCAACATGTGATGTTTTTATTGACAAAGGGTATCCTTTTCTCTATAACAATCCCGAACTAACCCACAGAGCTAGTTGTTTTGCTAAAGAATATTTGGGTAATTCAGAGGTGGTTGATATGGAAGTAAGAATGACTGCCGAAGATTTTTCGTATTACGCAAATGAAGTGCCTTCATGCTTTTATCGAATTGGTGTAGGATTTAAATCGGGTAAAAAATTTAATCTTCATTCATCTAAGTTTATTTTAAACGAAAGTTCAATGTTAAATTCAATGGGATTAATGTGTTGGATTACATATTCGGAGTTGATGAAGGAAAACTGATTTGATACAATACATTAAAAAAATACTTATTTTTGCAAAAAAAATATAGATGAAACGAAATTCATATATACTATTTCTTTCTTTATTTTTATTAATTTGTGTCTCTCCAAATGTAGATGCTCAAATAAATAAACTTGGAAAAAAAAGCACTTCTTTTTCGTCGGCTGGAAACAAATGGTCAAGGATTAGGCAGGGAGTTTTAGTTTCAACCGGGTTTGATTTAAATAAAACTTTACTCATTGGCGTAGGATATGCTGCAAGCCAGTATTATGGTGTGGGTAATTTGTATATGCAACAATCGGTAAGTTATCAATTTGGTTTTTTAGAACGCACACATCATAGTTTTGAAGCATCAATTCATAATAATTATTTTGGCGGATTGGATCTTTCACCAGCGGTTTGGGGTGGTAATTTAATGTTTGTTAAAGAAGGTGATTTTGGGCAATTATTTATCCGACCCGATATCGGTATTATGTATCCTTTTACATACCGTGCTCGAGCAGCCGAAAATAAAAAACTTACGGTAATGCTACTCTATGGATATAATTTTAAACTTTTCGAGCGCCGAGATAATCTTGGAGTAAATCCCCATTACATTAGTTTAAAATTATTGTACACCTTTTGGACATACCACGACTTGTAACAATGAGTTTTGTTAAAATTTTATTCTTTTTTTGCAAGTTATTTGAAAATATTGCAACTGTTTTTTAATATTTGTAGTCTAATAATTATAAGTCGGCAAAATATGAAAAAAATCAACATTTGGATTCCCAAATTATTGCTTTTAAATTTTATTGTATTAACCTCAAATCCAATTTTTTCTCAAATAAATTTAACTACAACAACTCAAATAAACATGGTTTGTAATGGAGTGGGTTGTAACTACACCGGTCCTACAATTTTAATTAATGAAGTAATGCTTTGTCCAACAGTAAATGATGGTTCCATGTTTGGAACAGGACCAGGTTTTACATCGGGACAAAACGAAGGGGAGTGGATTGAATTATATAATCCCGACCAATGCAAAGCCATTGATATTTCGTGTTATTTTTTAGGAAACAATGCAGCCGATGATGGTACTAACTATGGAGGCGGATATTGTTTGCCACCTAACACAATTATTCCTGCACGAGGTTTTTGTGTGGTTAGAGGAATAAATGCTCCTGCCGTTCCGGCTAATTTATTAGTTCAAAATGGTGGCAGAACAGTTGAGGTAATTGCCACAACTCCACGTGTTTGTATTAGTGGAGGTTATCGTCTTTGGTTTCCAAATGCTGGAGGTTGGTTTGCATTTTACGACAGAAATGGAGTGCCGCAAGATGCTATTTCATGGTCATCAACCACCAATTCGTGTATGACGTGTGCTCCTTGTAATGCAGGAAACTGTTCTTACAATGGTGGCTTGCCTTCTTATGATCAAATTCCTGCAAATATTAAAACCTATATTTCCACCACAGGACCAACCGCAGGTCAAACATTTAGAAGATTTCCCGATGGTGGAAACTGGCAAATTACTACTCCATCAACTCCAACTTATGGAACATGTAATGGAACGTGCATACCTGAACCAATAATTACATGTAATGGTTCAGCAACCGTTGTGCCTACTGATGGAGTTGCTCCATACAGCTTTATGTGGAGCGATGGAATGGCACAAACTACACCAACAGCTAACGGTTTATGTGCTGGTCAATATTGTGTTACTGTTACTGATGCCAACGGGCAAACTGCAACTACTTGTGTTACAATTATTAATTATATTCCCGAAGTATCTATGGGGCACCCAGATCCTGTGTGTTTAAATTTACCTGCTTTTACATGGCCCGACTTATCGCCTACGGGTGGTGTTTTATCGGGAAATGGTATTTCTGGAACCAGTTTTAATCCCTTAACTGCTGGTTTAGGAACACATACAATTACATACCAATATACTGATACTAATACGTGTACAAATTCTACACAAGCCGAAATTAGTGTTGGAAATATTAGTGGTACGGCTCAAGTTGATGTTCATGTCCTTTGTAATGGCGAAAGCACGGGCAAAGCAACGGCAATTGGTTCAAATGGAACCGAGCCATACTCGTATAGTTGGAGTACAACGCCAACTCAAACATCTGCAACGGCTATTAATCTTTCTGCCGGAACATATACCGTTACCATTTCCGACTCATACGGTTGCTCTACAACAGCATCTGTTACAGTAAATCAATCAAGTGCGTTAAGCATTAATTTTTCAGCATTAAATGAAACGTGCGAACATTATTGTAATGGTCAGTTAACCGCTGGTGTTTTAGGTGGTATTCCGCCATATAGTTATTCGTGGTCAAATGGAAGTGCTACATCATCAAGCATTCAAAATTTATGTACAGGTAATTATTCCGTTACAGTTAGTGATTCGGCTAATTGTATGCTAAATGCTTCACAGTTAATAATTACGGAAACATTTATAAATGCCTCTTTTGTTCATTCGCCTGATGTTGGTGTAGCTCCAGCAAATTTCACCTTTACTTCTACTAGCTCGGGAGCACAAAATTATTTTTGGACGTTTGGTAATGGAAACACGGGAACCACTTCAACTTCGTCAACCGTATATCAAAACCCTGGAACATATTACGTTACATTAGTTGTAAATTCGGGACCACCCAATTTTTGTGTCGATTCTATTTCCGATGAAATTATTGTTGTTGAACCGTCTGAAGTTACTATTCCAAATGTATTTACTCCAAACGGCGATGGTAGTAATGACTACTTTTTTGCTTTTTCCGAAGGATTAGAATTTGAAGAGATGATTATTTTTAATCGTTGGGGAAAAAAAATATTTGAATGGAATGCTGTGGGTGGAAAATGGGACGGGAAAAATTCAAATGGTGCCGAATCGGCTGACGGGGTTTACTATTATGTTTTTCACGGTCTTGGGTTCGATAAAGTAATCTACGAACAACATGGAAGCATTACATTAATACGATAATCGTATTCATATTAATTGGTAACTATTAAAATTTACTATTAATTAATTACTTTTGCATTAAATTCTTGACAAAGCTATTTTAATGTTACTATACCAAATTGCACTAACTCTTATTCCGAAAATTGGCGATAAATCGGCTCGCAAATTATTAAATCATTACCCTAATGCTCAAGATATTTTCTCGGCTTCATCACGCGATTTAAAAGAAATTGGTTTTACACAAACAGCAATTACTGCTATAAAAAATGCAGATGTATTAAAAGAAGCAGAAGATGAATTGAATTTTATTGAAAAACATAAGATAAAAACTCTTTTTTATTCCGACGAAAATTATCCACATCGTCTTCGATTTTGCGACGATGCCCCTGTTTTACTTTATTATCGTGGTGATGTAAACTTTGATCATACAAAAATAATTTCGGTTGTTGGAACTCGAATGGCTACAGAATACGGTAAATATATTTGTAAAAAAATAATTGAAGAGCTTTCTGCCGAAATTGATATCATTGTAGTGAGTGGGTTAGCACATGGTATTGATACACAGGCTCATACTGTTGCGGTTGAAAATAATATTCCAACCATTGGAGTGGTAGCACATGGTCTTGACACAATATATCCTAAAATTAATGCAAAATTAGCATCTAAAATGCTCGAAAATGGATCAGTATTAACCGAATTTAAATCAAAAACAATTCCCGATAGAGAAAATTTTCCAAAACGAAATAGAATTATTGCGGGTTTATGTGATGCAGTGCTAGTTGTTGAAGCAGCAAAAAAAGGAGGTGCGTTAATTACGGCTGACATTGCAAACTCATACGGAAGAGAAGTTTTTGCAGTTCCTGGCAGAGTGGGTGATACGTTTTCGGAAGGTTGTAATAATTTAATCTTTTCCAATAAGGCAATCCTTTCTCAATCTGCCGAAGATGTTTTGCTAGCTATGAATTGGAAACCCAAGAAAAAAAAGACCAAACAGCTTAAATTGTTTACCGACCTTGATGAAATGGAGTTGAAAATTGTCAATTATTTGCAAAAAAATAATCCTTCAGATATTGATTCCTTGATACTTAATAATGATATCTCAGCCACTCAAGCTGCCTCAGTTTTGCTAAATTTAGAATTAAAAAATATTATTAATTGCCTTCCCGGTAAGCGTTATAGCTTAGCATAAACGTTTTTTTATGATAGATAAAATTGATACTTACATAGTAATTATCAATTTGACAAAGGCTTTTTCTGGTCGTATCTTTGTCTCGTTAACTTTAAAAAAAATCATAATTCAAAAATAATTTAACGTTCTTTATCTTGACTTTTGGTTTAAAATTTATTAACTTGCAAAAAAAAACAACGCCATGACTGCAACAGAATTTAATACTCAACTTTTAAATATAGAAAATCACCTTCAACATTTTGCTTTTTCATTAACTAGCAACGAAGATGATGCAAAAGATTTAGTACAAGATACCCTTTTAAAGGCAATCACTAATAAGGAAAAGTATGAAGATGATACCAATATTAAAGCGTGGACTTTTACTATCATGAAAAACACATTTATTAATAATTATCGTCGTAAAAGTAAAGCCAACACCATTATTGATACTACCGATGATCTTTTTTTTATAAATACTTCGTTTGACTCTCCTGTTAATATTGCTGAGTCTAAACAATCAACTAAAGACATTGTTGGTGCCATTAAAAAACTTGAACCAGAACAACGTAAACCTTTCGAGATGCATGTTGCGGGTTATAAATATAAAGAAATTGCCGACCACATGGAACTTTCAATTGGTACAGTTAAAAGTCGAATTTTCTTTACTCGTAAGAAATTAATGGAACAACTGAAAGAATTTAATAATTAGTCCCTCCAAATAAACCCAATATATAGCTCAATAATCCCTGAGGCTTTATCTTCCCACGATAAAGCCTCATTTTTTTGTATCAATGTTTAAAATGACGCTTCCCAGTATGAATCATCGACATTTTATATTTGTTACACACAACAGTTGAATCATTATCTTTTAACGACCCTCCCGGTTGTACTATTGATGTAATGCCCGCTTTGTATGCAATTTCAACACAATCGGGAAAAGGAAAAAACGCATCTGAAGCCATTACTGCACCTTCTAGCGATAAACCAAAGGTGTGTGCCTTTTCAATAGCCTGTTTTAATGCATCAACACGAGATGTTTGTCCCATTCCGCTCGAAATCATTGCACCATCTTTGGCTAAAACAATAGCATTTGACTTTGTATGTTTCACTACTTTATCGGCAAAAATTAAATCATTCATTTCTCTTTCAGTAGGAATTTTTTCTGTTACAACGTTAATGGTATTTTCTTTAAAACTCACATTATCTTTTTCCTGAAATAAAAATCCATTTAAAATTGATCGAATTTGTGTTTTTGGTAAAGTAACATCTTTTAATTTTAAAATTATTCTATTTTTCTTTTTACAAAGAATCGTTAACGCCTCCTCTGAGAAATCAGGAGCAATCAATATTTCAAAAAACAGGGAGTCAATTTTTAAGGCAGTATCTTCGTTAATTTTTCGATTTACGCAAATAATTCCACCATAAGCCGAAACTGGGTCAGAAGCAAGAGCAGTGTGCCAGGCTTCAATTATTGTGTTTCGAGATGCAATACCGCAAGCATTATTGTGTTTAATAATTGCAACAGTAGGTTCCGAAAAATCATTTACTAAATGGATTGCCGCATCAATGTCTAATAAATTATTGTAAGAAACGTCTTTTCCGTTTAGCTTTTCAAAAACATCATCAATATTTCCATAAAAAACAGCATTTTGATGCGGATTTTCGCCATATCTTAACGAGGTACTTTGGTCAGAAGTAATTCTTAGGCTATCAATACCCTGAGATGCATTAAAATAATTATAAATTACTGAATCGTAATGTGATGATACAGCAAAGGATTTCGCAGCAAAATATTTACGTTGTTCTATGGTAGTAATTCCATTGTTGTGGTTTAAAATATTGTGTAAAGGCTCATATAATTCTTTTGAAGGAACGCAGAGTACATCATTAAAGTTTTTTGCTGCAGCCCGTATTAGTGAAATACCTCCAATATCAATTTTTTCAATGATATCCTTTTCAATTAAAGTTTGCTTAATGGTTTCTTCAAAAGGATATAAATCAACAATAACCAAGTCAATCGAAGGTATTTGATAGTCAACTACTTGTTTAATGTCCTCGGTATTTTGTCGGCGATATAAAATTCCACCAAATACTTTTGGATGAAGGGTTTTTACTCTACCCCCCAAAATTGAAGGGTACCCTGTAAGTGATTCAATTGTTTTTACATCAATATTTAAGGAATGAATATAATCAAAGGTGCCTCCGGTTGAGTAAATTTCAACACCTAATTTATCTAACATTTTAACAATAGGTTCAAGTCCATTTTTGTTGTAAACCGAAATTAAGGCACTTTTAATTTTTTTTGTCATAATTAATTTGTTATTGGGATTGCAAACTTACAAAAAAACGCTTTTTATTTTTGTAGATTTTACAAAAATGTTATGCCAATAAAAACAATTTTTAAAAAACCTTCTCCTTTCGCATTTTAATATTAATTTTATCACGTTAAAACTATTATAATGTTTTTTAGATTAATTCGCGAAAGTTTTGAATTTGCCATTCAAGCAATTATTGTTAATAAGCTTCGTACTGTTCTTACACTATTAGGAATAACAATTGGCATTTTTTCGGTTATTTCGGTTTTTACTGTGGTTGATTCGCTTGAAAAAAAAATTCAAGACAGTGTTAAGGAACTAGGTAGTGATGTGGTTTATATTCAAAAGTGGCCTTGGGATTTTTCGATGGATTATCCATGGTGGAAATATTTAGACCGTCCTGTTGCAAAAACTCACGAAGCCGAAGAAGTGGCTAAACGTTCAAATTTAGCCGATGCCGTTACTTTTGTGATGTCAACATCAAAAAATGTTCAATACGATGGAACAACTATTGAAAATACAAGTGTAATGGGGGTAACCCAAGATTTTGAAAAAACTTGGGCATTTACAATTGCCGAAGGGCGATACTTTAATCCTACTGAAATTGAAACGGGTAAAAACGTTGCCATAATTGGTCAAAATATTGTTGATGAACTTTTTAAATCGATAAACCCTATTGGAAAAACGATAAGAATTTGGGGTGCAAAAATTGAAGTAATCGGTGTTTTTAAAAAGAAAGGCGAGGATAGTTTTGGCGAAAGTACTGATAATACAGTGGTTTTGCCAGCTTATTTTGTTTCTAATTACGAAATAATTGATGCCGAATTAATGAATCCAATGATTATTGTAAAAGCAAAAGAAGGGATTTCAAATGAAGATTTAAGACAAGAACTAAAAGGATTAATGCGTTCTATTCGTAAAGTTAAGCCATATAAGGAAGACAATTTTGCTATTAACGAACCAAGTATGATTAATAAAGGGTTTGAGCAACTTTTTTCAATTTTGTCTGTTGCCGGCTGGTTTATTGGTATATTTTCATTGATTGTAGGTGGTTTTGGTATTGCAAATATTATGTTTGTTTCGGTTGTTGAACGTACTAATCAAATTGGTATACAAAAAGCGCTGGGTGCTAAACGTTTTTTTATTTTATCACAGTTTTTAATCGAAGCTATTTTTTTATCGCTAATAGGTGGTACTTTTGGGCTTTTGCTAATTTTCTCGGGAACCCTGTTTAGTACTTATGTGCTCGATTTTTCGCTCGATTTATATTTATCAAACATACTATTGGGGTTGCTTGTTTCGTTTGTAATAGGTGTTATTTCAGGAATTATTCCTGCATATAAAGCATCTATCTTAGATCCCGTTGAAGCAATTAGACAAGGAGGATAATTATGTTTAAAAGGGTATTATTATATATTGGTTTTATCTTGGTTTTGCAAAATTTATTTTGCCAAGAATTAACACTTCTTGATGCAAATAAGCGAAAATGGGTGGCTGGTCAAAAAAACAGTGGGTATGGTTTTGATTATAAATTCCGTTTTAAAGTGGTAAAAAACTTAAAAAAGTTTGAGCTAAAAGGAGTTTGGATTGATTCTCTGTTTTATCAAGGAAATGTGTTTAAAGATTATACAGAGATTCCTTCAAAAACCAATGTGAAAAAAAATGACGAAATTTTAATAAAAGTTACAATAAGATATATTCCTAACGAAAAGGAAGAATATATTCCAAACAATATTAAACCATTCGAAAAGTTACCTTTTATAAAAGAAAAAAACTATGAAGCATTAATTTTTTATACCTATAAAGGGCAAAAAAGATATCATATTATCTATTCTGTTGATACATTAACACCGATGTTTATGCCATAATTTAAATTTATAAAACTATGATACGAATTACAAAATACATTTTATTGTCGAGCATTTTTTTTCTATTCTCCTGTGCAGGTAAATTAGGTGATTATACTACTTCATCAACTGGAAAAACAGGCGAAATTTTAGTAGTTGCTAACCCCGATGTTTGGTTTGGTACCTTAAAAGATACGGTAACTAATTTTTTTAGTGAATTTCAATATGGGTTACCACAACCCGAACCACTATTTTCAATATTTGCAATCCCTTTTGAAAACTTCAACAAGGTGCTTCGACCGCACCGAAATGTATTTATGCTCGAAATTGACAAATCACTTACCGAAGCATCGGTTAAGGTTATTAAAGATAAATGGGCTACCCCACAAACTATTATTCAATTACAAGCACCTAATCGTGAATCGATGATTGTTGCTTTTTTAAAGTTCAAAGAGAGTATCCTAAATTATTTTAATACATCAGAAAGATTGAGGTTTCAGCGAGCTTATGAAAAAATGGAAAACATTCAATTAATGAATCAAATAAAATCAAAATACAAATTTTCATTAACTATTCCTGAAGGCTATTTTTTAGCAACTAGTAAAGATGACTTTTTTTGGTTGCGGCGTGAAACTCCCGATATGTCATTTGCGGTTTTATATTATTCGGTAAATTACACCGATACAATGCAACTTAATTTAAAAGGTATTATAGAAACTCGTAATAAATTTACCAAAGATTATATCCCTGGACCAACAGAAGGCTCTTATCAGGTAGTTTCTAATGATGTTTATCCTCCACAATCGACTGTTCTTGACTTTGGTGGTAAATATGCTGTTGAAACTCGAGGGTTATGGAAATTGGAGCATGATTTTATGGGAGGACCGTTTATAAATATTGCCTTTGTTGATGTTAAAAATAACAAGGTGATTTATTTTGATGGATTTGTTTATGCTCCACAAAATAAGAAACGCGATCAATTACGACAAGTAGAAGCTTTAATTTATACGTTTAAAGAAATTTAATTTGGCATTAGTCGCCAAAACAAATTCCAATGCCTTTAGCTGTTTTAACTAAGTTACTATTAACATCAACAAAATTAGGATTATTAATTACTTCAATTAATGGTACTGCAATAATGTCGGGGTGTCGGTAAGCTACCATGTGCCCAAATTTTCGTTCAAGAACCATTTCGAAGGCTTTAACACCAAATTGAGTAGCCAGCACTCTGTCGTAGGCAATGGGAATTCCTCCACGTTGTAAATGACCTAAAACGGTAACTCGGACGTCTTGTTCAAGTCCTAACTCTTTTAAATCAAGTCTAAGTTGTTCACCAACACCACCCAGTTTTCGGTGAGCATATCCAACCTCGTCGGCTACTGTTGAGATAACATCACCGTCTATAGGTTTTGCTCCTTCGGCTATTACAATATTGCAAAAACCTCTGCCTTTCGTATATCTTGATTCAATTTTTGCTTTAACTTTTTGAATATCAAAAGGAATCTCGGGTATTAAACACACGTCGGCACCACCAGCAATAGCCGAATTTAAAGCAATCCACCCAGCATCTCGCCCCATTACTTCTAAAATAAAAGTTCTATTATGGCTAGCTGCTGTGGTTACTAATTTATCAACTGCTTCGGTTGCAATTTGTACAGCTGTTTGAAAACCAAAGGTGAAATCGGTGGCCGATAAATCGTTGTCAATGGTTTTTGGAACTCCAATAATATTCAAACCCTTTTCAAAAAAAGCTTGTGAAAATCGTTGCGAGCCATCACCACCAATACTAATTACTGCTTCAACTCCCATATATTGAAGTTTGCGAATCATTTCATCAGATCTGTCTACACAAATCCATGTGCCATCATTTGTTTTAATGGGCCACGAAAAAGGACCTCCTTTATTGGTTGTGCCTAAAATGGTACCTCCTTGATAGTGTATTCCTTCAACTGCTTTTCGGTCTAAAACCATAATTTCTGATGGTTCGCGAAGAATTCCATTAAATGATTCTATGGAACCTAATACTTCCCAGTCTGGCTCTTTGAGGGCTCTTTTAACAACGCCTCTAATAACTGCATTTAAACCAGGACAATCACCACCTCCGGTAGCAACTAAAACTCGTTTTACCATATTTTTTTATTGATTGGTGGGTGGTAGGGGTGGGTAATTTGTAGGTTTTTTAGGAGTTTCGGGATAAAGAACGGTAAAAATAAACAAAATAATTGCCGAAGAAACAAAAATTACCAGTAAACTTGTTAGTGATTTTGACAAAATATCGTCAATGTCGATAACTTTCCAAATGGCTAAAACACTAACAAGTGCTGTAGCTAAAACAAAAAGTGCTAACAAAATCGAAAAAAAACGCTTTATTACATTTAAATTCATTTTTCAATTTTTTTTTATGATTTAATTTTGCAAAATTACACAAAATACAGATAAAATAATCGTAATAAATTTTAATAAATTTCAATTTTTCATTGCCATCTTTTAATGTTATCGTTATAAAATTTAGTTTTATAGATAAAAAAGTTCTATTTGTCGTTTGATACTTGCTATAAATTAGGGATTAATTATCTTTATCACAAAAAAACAAAAATGATCCTTTTTGAATATAAATTTAAGTATCAGCGTTTATTAACTCATTTGCTTTTTTGGGTATCGTATGTGGTTTTATTCGCTTTTTTAATCAGTGTAAATACCGATTTAAACTTCGTAGTAGTTTTATTGCGAACTTTTTACTATTTACCACTTGATATTTTAGCCACTTATCTTACCATCTATGTTTTAATACCTCGTTTTTTAATAAAACGGAAATACCCTTATTTTGTATTGTTTTTTATTCTTATCGCTTTTTTTAATGTATTGGCTTATCAAGTAATTACTTACTTTATTTATATACCACTGTATTTTCCGCAAATTCCTCTTGAAAAATTTTCATTTTTTGATTTCGATATTTGGACATCTCTTGTTTCTAATATTTCTATTGTAATTTTTGCTACTGCTATTAAGCTTACCAAATTTTGGATTGCCGAACAACAAGCAAAAGCCCAATTAGAAACCGAAAAAGCTAAAAGTGAATTAATGTTATTAAAGTCGCAAATTAATCCACATTTTATTTTTAACACATTAAATAATATTGATAGTTTAATCATTACAAACCCTCAAAAAGCTTCGGAAAGTATTATTAAATTATCCGAAATTATGCGGTATGTAACTTACGAAATCAATGCCGACTTTGTTTCTATTGAGCAAGAAATTAATTATTTGATTGGTTATATTGAATTAAATCGTCTGCGATTTGGCAATGATTTTATCCAATTTACTACAAATGTTGAACATAGCTCAAAATTAATTGCTCCCATGCTTTTTATTCCATTGGTCGAAAATGCAATAAAACATGGCTATAAAAATTGCAAAAACCCGGGTGTAATTATAGATTTAAAAGTT
>CAZFPO010000057.1:0-17304 GCA_964521105.1 uncultured Lentimicrobiaceae bacterium
TTTTCATTCTATGAAGAAAATCAAATTGACACACGGGTAAAAATTACAAATCTACCCGATAAATGTGTTGTAACAATTTATTCGATGAATGGTAGTTTAATTCGTCAATATACGAAAGACGATAACACCATTACATCATTAGATTGGGATTTGAAAAACCATGCAGGTATTCCAATTTCGGGTGGTGTTTACATTATTCATGTTAAAGCAGAAGGAATTGGCGAAAAAACAATTAAATGGTTTGGAGCTTTACGTCCAACCGACTTAAATTCTTTCTAATAAATGATTGCTAAAAGTGAGTATAAAAAATTAAGTAAGAAAAAATGAAAAAGATGAATATAAAAACGTTTGTAATACTGACAACAACTTGCTTCATGATGGCATCATTAAATGTAAATGCCGGAAACAAAGACCGCGTTGGTCAAGCAGGAGCTTATGAACTTTTAATAAATCCATGGGCACGAAGCACCGGCTTAAGCGGTTCAAATATTGCTAATGCACGCGGTATTGAAAGTACTTATTTGAATATTGCGGGTTTAGCATTTACACAAAAAACTCAAATTATTTTTGCACAAACACAGTACCTTAAAGGCTCTGGTATAAATATTAGTGCATTGGGATTTTCGCAACGTATAGGCAAAGAATCTGTAATCGGATTAAATGTTGTGTCAATGAGTTTTGGTGAAATGCAAATAACTACACCTAATCAACCAGAAGGTGGTATCGGAACATTTTCTCCGAGTTATATGAATATTGGAGTATCTTATGCAAAATCATTTTCTAATTCAATTCATGGTGGATTTAATTTAAAAGTGATAAACGAAAGCATATCAGACTTAAATGCAAGTGGTATTGCAATTGATGCCGGAATTCAATATGTTACTGGAATTGGCGAAAATAGAAGTGATAATCTACGATTAGGTATCACACTTAAAAACATTGGTACCCCAATGAGTTTTAGTGGTGATGGTATTTCGGTAAGAGGTTTAATTAATGGTTCCACTAATAACTTAACCTTAGAAATGCGTTCGGGCGATTTTGAATTACCTTCTTTATTAGCAATTGGAGCTTCATACAGCTTTTTGTGGGGAAATAAAGAAAATGTTTCGTCAACATCAACTAATAACAAACCTGTATCTAGTGAACTAACAACCGATAATGCAATGCATTGCTTAACACTATCAGCTACATTTGTTGCAAATTCATTTACAAAAGATAATTTCCTTTTTGGTGCTGAATATAATTATAAAAAATTGTTTTCAATCAGAGGAGGTTATTACTACGAAAGTGGTATAATAGGCTCAAGCGACGCACGTACTACTGCTTTTACTGGACCATCGGCAGGTTGTAGTTTAAAACTTCCACTTAATAAAGAGAAAAACTCTTCTGTTTCCATAGATTATTCATACCGATTCACAAATCCATGGGGTGGTTGCCACACTATTGGAGCATTAATCGATTTGTAAAAGTAAAATATTATTATTAAATTTGCAGTCTAAAATCTTGAGAGGCCCTTAAAAAGGTCTCTCAATTTATTATTTATACGTTCAAATATTTTGTATTATGTCTAAAATTAAGTATTATTCAAAAGAAGGTTTAGAAAATCTACAAAAAGAATTAGCATTTTTAATTTCAGTAGAAAGGCCAAGAATATCACAACAAATAGCGGAAGCTCGTGATAAAGGCGATTTGTCGGAGAATGCTGAATATGATGCAGCAAAAGAAGCTCAAGGAATGCTTGAAATTAAAATTTCTAAATTACAAGAGTTAGTTTCAAATTCACGCGAAATTGATGAATCGAAAATTGATTCCAACAAAGTGCTTTTGTTTTCAACGGTTACTATAAAAAACTTGAAAAACAACGCTACCATGACATATACAATTGTGCCCGAAACAGAATCGGACATGAAAACAATGAAAATTTCGGTTACCTCCCCTATTGCATCTTCTATGTTAGGGAAAAAGAAAGGACAAAAATTTGAAGTGAAAGCACCTGCCGGTGTATTAAATTTTGAAATTGTTGATATCAAACGCTAATTATTATGGAAACCATTTTTTCAAAAATTATTAGAGGCGAAATTCCCTGTTATAAAATAGCCGAAAATGACAATTACTTTGCCTTTTTAGATATTAATCCATTAGCCGAAGGTCATACTTTAGTTATACCTAAAAAACAGACAGATTATATATTTGAAATGGACACCGATGAGTATTCCGGTCTGTTTTTATTTGCAAAAAAAATTGCTTTATCCATCCAAAAGAATTTTGATTGTAAAAAAGTTGGTATTGCCGTAATTGGCTTAGAAGTAGCTCATGCACACATTCATCTGGTGCCAATTAATAAGGTTAGCGATTTAGATTTTAAGCGTGAAAAACTAAAATTATCTAACGAGCGATTTCTTGAAATTGCATCAATTATTAAAAAAGATATCATTTTATAAGGAGGGTTTTCCTCCTTTTTTTGTGGCTAACCTACTTGGATTTTCCGTTACAAATTTTGCCCAACCTGAGTACTTTTCTTTTGAATCGGTTTTGCCTTTTTGTAAAAAATGACAAATAGCAACTGCAATAGCATCAGTAGCATCAAAATATGTGCTGGCATCTGCAGGCAATTTAATCATTCTGCCAACCATTGCTGCCACTTGCTCCTTCGATGCCGAGCCATTTCCTGTAATGGATTGTTTAATTTTACGAGGCGAATATTCAACAACTGGAACTGAACGATGCAATGCAGCAGCCATACCAACTCCTTGTGCCCTGCCAAGTTTTAATGCCGACTGCGAATTTTTACCAATAAAAGGAGCTTCAATTGCTAAAAAATCTGGGTGATAAGAATCGATAATACGTAAGGTCGTCTCGAAAATTTTGTTTAATTTTAGGGCTTGATCATTTAATTTGTTCATTTTAAGTACATCCATGACTATCAACTCCAACTCATTTTTTACAACTTTTATCACGCTATACCCCATGATATTTGTTCCTGGGTCGATTCCTAAAATTATCTGTTCCACAAAATCAATAATTAATGTATAAAAAAACAAAATTATCAAAATATCTTAACATCATTGCAAATGTTGTTGTTTTGATAAGCAGTTATCTTTATATAATTTGGCAATTTAACGGAAAAAGAAACAATGTAAATTTTCAAAATTTCGATTTTTTGAATATTTCTTTATCAAATTTTATTCTTCTTGGATTGGTAATATCAATTTTAACTTTTATAAATTGGTCTATGGAAGCATTAAAATGGAAACTATTAATTAAACCCATACAAAAAATATCCTTCAAAAAATCTTTCAAGTCAATTTTAATTGGACTTTTTACCTCACTCTTTATGCCTAATCGCTCAGGCGAATGGATTGGTCGAATATTTTCAATTCCGAATGTCAACAAAGGTGCTTTATTTGTTCACACTATCATTGGAAATGTAATTCAATATTCAATAACATTGTTTTTTGGAGTGATTTCAATGTTCTACTTCTTAGATATGAATGTGCACATTCTAAATAATTTCGACTTTAATTATAATTACCTCACTTTTATTACTATTGGACTACTTTTAATTTTGGGAGTATTTTTATTATTCATCTTTAATGTTTTTAAAGGCTTGTGGGTTAATAAACTGAAAATTAAAATTCAAAACTCAATCAAGTACCTTAAAACAGTTTCTTTCAATGTAATCATTAAACTTCTCTCGTTAAGTTTTCTTCGCTATATTACATTTACGTTACAATATATAATTCTTTTTTATGCATTTGATATAAGCATAAATACATTTGACTTACTCATGCTTTTAAGTTTATACTATTTTGTTTTAAGCATTGTTCCAACTTTTGTTATTTCCGAAATTGGTGTTCGAGGGAGCCTTTCAATTATAATATTTTCGTCGTATTGCGAATTTTACAGCCATTCAATTCCAAATTTAATCCCATTAGTAGTCTTTATTTCATTATTAGTTTGGTTATTTAACATAATCATTCCCTCAATTGTTGGTAGTTTTTTTATTGCAAAATTTAAACTATTTGGTAAATGGTCTTTTTAGCTATCATATTTGTTGTTTTTATTTCAAATTATCTAATCCTTTATTGGGTATTACTTCTATATTCAAAAAAGAAAAGAAATAATATGCCAATAAATTCAAAAGATTTTTTTATTAGTGTTGTTATTCCATTTAGGAATGAAGAGAAAAATTTACCAAGTTTAATCCAATCCTTAATTTGTCAAAATATTTCAATTAAAAATTTTGAAGTAATATTTATCGATGATCATTCAACCGACTCTTCATATTATATCATTAAAGATTTGATGACAAAATCGGGCATTTCATTCAAACTTCTTTCCTTAAAAGAAACCTATGGAAAAAAAAATGCACTAGAAACAGGTTTTAAAGCATCCATAGGAGATATTATCCTACAAACGGATGCAGACGTTACTTTTGGTCCCTCGTGGATAAAAAAACACCACACAGAACATTTACAAAACGATATTTTTGTTTTATGCGGAGCAGTAGACTTACTATCAGAAGGACGTTTTTTTGACCGAATTCAACAACTTGAATTTATGGCTTTAATGCAAAGTTCGTATTTAACAATTAATGCAAACAGGCCTGTAATGTGCAATGGGGCAAATTTAAGTTTTAAGCGAGCAATTCTGTCCGATGTAATTAATTCATATCAAAAAATTAAATCTGCATCAGGTGATGATGTTTTTATGCTTCATCAAATAAAATCAAAATTTGGGGCTGAAAAAATTAAATACCTTGTTTCATCCGAAGGGATAGTATTTACTCAGCCTAAAGAAAAACTTATAGATTTAATAAAACAGCGAAGTAGATGGGCGAAAAAATCCAAAGAATATAAAAGCACCTTCGCAATTTATTTTACAATTTCTATTGTGCTGGCAAATTTATCTATTCTTATTTTACTATTTTCAACACCCTTTTTAACCCCTACCCTATTCGCGATTCTTGTGCTTATTCCATTTATTTTAAAATGGTTAACGGATGTTTTATTAATATTAAATTATTCGAAAAAGTTCAAATCTTTGTTAAAAGCCACTTGGTTGCTCGACAGTATAGTACTGGAATTAATTTATCCAATATATATCATCATTGTAGGAATTAATATGCTGTTATCGAAGCAAATGTGGAAAGGACGAGTTGTTAGATAATTGATTAAATATTGCTTGTGCAAATTCAATATCCATTGGGTTTGTTATTTTGATATTTTCCTTTATACCATCATACGCGTTAATTTTTCCAAATTCACTTTCATAAACAGAACCATCATCGGTAAATTCGGATAAAAAGTCGTGGTGATAGGCTTTAATTATTTTTTCGGAATGAAATACTTGTGGAGTTTGAACAGAAAATATTTTTTTTCGGTCAATAGCAGCGGGATAATCATTTTCCATTATACGAATACTGTCTGTAACAGGAAGTATGGGAATAGCAGAACCAAATTTTTCAGCCGTTTTAAAACCATTATCAATTAAATTAGTGGAAACAAATGGTCGAACTCCATCATGAATAGCAACTAAAGATGATGTTTCTATATTTTTTAAAGCATTTTTAACCGATTGAAATCTCGTATCACCACCAGTAACCACTGAATGTTTAATATTAAATAAATGTTTTTTTTGTAATTTTTCCCATTCACTAATTTGATTTTTGGGAAGAGTAATAATAATTTCAATATCATTACAATAATGGAAAAAAGCATTTATACTATGCATTAAAATGGGTTTGCCACCAATTTGTATAAACTGCTTAGGAATGTCAGATTTCATTCGTAAGCCTACACCCCCAGCAGTAATTACAACAAACTTTTTCAATGTTAAATAATTAGCATTGCATCACCATAGGTTAAGAAGCGGTATTTTTCTTTTACAGCAGTTTGATATGCTTCCATTAATAAATCATATCCTGCAAAGGCAGCAACAAGCATCATCATCGAAGATTGAGAAGGATGGAAATTTGTAACTAATGCATCGGGTACAGAAAAATTATACGGTGGAAAAATAAACTTATTAGTCCAATTGCTATCTGCTTTAACAAAACCCGAAAGATAAACTGATGATTCGAGCGTTTTAGCAGTAGTAGTACCAATAGCCACTACTTTTTTGCGTTTTTCTTTTGCTGCATTAATTATTTTGCAAGCAACATTGTCGATAATAAACTCTTCGGAGTCCATTTTATATTTGGTTAAATCTTCCACATCAATTTGTCGAAAATTACCAAGCCCGACATGGAGTGTAACTTCGGCAAAAGAAACTCCTTTTATTTCGAGACGTTTAATCAGCTCGCGACTAAAGTGTAAACCCGCAGTTGGTGCAGCTACAGCACCTTCGTGTTTGGCATAAATTGTTTGATAATTATTCTGATCTTCGGGCATAATGTCGCGAATTTTTTGAATATCATCTGGAAGCGGTGTATTGCCAATTTCTTTAAGTTTATTTTTAAACTCGTCGTGAGTTCCATCAAACAAAAACCTAAGCGTTCTACCACGCGAAGTTGTATTATCAATGACTTCTGCAACAAGCGAATCGTCATCGCCAAAATAAAGTTTATTGCCTATTCTAATTTTTCGAGCAGGGTCAACCAATACATCCCATAATCTGCTTTCTTCATCTAATTCCCGAAGTAAAATTACCGTAATTTTGGCACCTGTTTTTTCTTTTTCGCCATAAAGCAACGCTGGAAAAACTTTAGTATTATTAATTACAAATACATCACCATCATCAAAATAATTTATGACATCCTTAAATAAGTGATGTTCAATCGTTTTATTTTTTCGATTAACAACCATCATTCGAGAAATATCTCGTTCAGAAGCGGGGTGAATTGCAATTAAATCTTGTGGTAAATGGTATTTGAATTGAGATAGTTTCATTGTAGTTATATTTGAATTTTAGAAAAAAGAATACAAAATTACAACATGAAAAAGCGTTTGTAAAGAGCTTTAATGTTATTTAACAAAATAATTATTTATTAACAATTATACGTTCTTGAAAGTCATAAGGTTTCAACGCATTTTCGAGGGTATAATCGCCAATTTTTGTACGAACTAATTCAACCAGATGTGCCCCACTATTAAGCGATAGCCCAAAGTCGCGAGCTAGCGATCGAATATAGGTTCCCTTTGAACAAACTACAGTAAAATGTACATAGGGCATTTCAATTTTATTTATTCTAAAATCGTAAATATTTATAGCTTTGGGTTCAATTTTAACATCTTGACCCTGACGAGCGTATTCATAAGCTCTTTTTCCGTTGATTTTTACTGCCGAAAACTGAGGAGGTATTTGATTTTGCTCACCAATAAATTTTGTTGCAGTCTCCTGAATTAATTCATCAGTAATATGCCCAACGGGGAATTTTTCATCAACTTCCGATTCTAAATCAAACGAGGAGGTAGTTGCACCAATAAAAAAAACTCCATTATACTCTTTATCTTGTAATTGAATTTGATCAATAGTTTTAGTTTTTTTTCCAACACAAACAATTAAAAGTCCACTTGCTAGTGGGTCTAAAGTTCCAGCATGTCCAATTTTAAATTTTTTCACGCCACTGAGTGTTTTAATAACGGCTCTAGCTTTTTTAACTAAGTCGAACGAAGTCCAACCAAGTGGTTTATCAAATAACAACACACTTCCTTCAAGAAGTTCATCAATTTTTAGCATTATTTATTTTAAATTATAAAATAGAATATAGCAATATGCCAATCCCTAAAAAGAAACAATAGAAAGCAAAATATTGCAACTTTGCTTTTTTCACGATTGAAATCATGGCTTTACACGCTACCAAGCCCGAAACAAACGCACCAATAAATCCAACCAATAAAACATAGAATGGAATTGTGCTGCTAGCAGAAAAATCTCCTTTTACAATCTCCAACATTGATTCGCCAATAACAGGTATTATTACCATTAAAAAAGAAAAACGAGCGATGGTTTCTCGTTTAACGCCTAATAGTAACCCGGTAGCAATTGTACTCCCCGAACGTGAAAGACCAGGAATAATAGCAATAGCTTGAGCAATTCCAACAACAAAAGCCTTTAATGGATTTAACTCTTTATCCGACTTTTTGACCATTTGCGACATTATTAAAAGTGAAGCAGTAACCATGAGAGCTAAGCCAACAAAAATTATTTCATTTTCGAATAATTTTTCAACATAATCTTTAAAAAACAAGCCAACAATAGCCACAGGAATCATTGAAACAATTATCTGAACAACTAATTTTGTTTCTTCGTTATATTTAAACTTAAATACACCTAAAAAAGCATTTGAGATATCCTTATGTAATACAACAATAGTGCTTAACACTGTTGCAGCATGAACACACAGACTAAACATTAAATTTTCGGAACCCGAATTATTAATACCTAAAATGGTATTTCCAATAGCTAAATGTCCACTACTACTAACGGGCAAAAATTCGGTTAAACCTTGAACAATGCCAAGAATAAACGCCTCAATCCAGGTCATAAAATAATTATTGAAAAATGATTAATTTTGATTTTCTTTTTTACGATACATAATCGCAAAAATTTCGATAATAAAACCTATAATAAGTAAAATTGGTGCAACTACCAATCGTTGGGAGTCAAAAATTTTATCGCTAAATTGAGTAGGGTCTTCAGAACCTCCACCTATCATTAACATATAACCAAGAGCAATAAATAATAAACCAACAATCATTAATAAATAATTTACCTTAGTGAAAATAAAGGTAAATTTTGATTCAGTAGTTTCGGTTAAAGTTTTCTTGTCTTTTTTTTCGACATTTATTGTATTAATAACTTTCATGATTATTGTATTATTTGTTAATTATATAAATTATCGGTTTTCATATTTATAATTTTCTTTACCGAGAATAGCGTTGAAATCCACGAAAAGAATATACCAAATGCCATAACTATAGCGAATATAATGGCATAAATATCTATTTCCTGAAAATCGACAATTTCGGGGAGATATTTATTACTAAACCATAATACAACCGAAAAATAAATAGCCGCTAAAAATCCACCCCATATCCCTTGATAAAGCCCTTTAACAATAAACGGGCGACGAATTAGACGACTGCTAGCACCAACTAAAAGCATACTTTTAATAATAAATCGTTTTGAATAAACCGATAAACGAATAGTGCTATTGATTAAAAGAATGGATATCAACAATAAAAAGGCACTTGCAATTAACATGATTAAGCCAATTTTATTGATATTTTGATTAACCTTTTCGACTAGATGCTTTTGATAAAAAACTTCTTTTACCGATGGGTTTGCCATGATTTGTTGTTCAATTATATTCAAACTATCTGTTTGAGTATAATTAGCATTAAGTTTTACTTCGATAGATGAGGGTAACGGATTATATCCCATAAAATCGATAAATTCTTCGCCAAGTTCCTTTGCTAAATCCTTCGCGGCAACATCTTTTGAAATGTATTCAGTTGATTTTACAAAAGGCAATGAATCTAGGGTTCTTTTATACATTAAAACATCCGACTCTTTAACATCTTGATGCATCATTACCGAAAAACCAATGTTTTCGCGAACATAATTAGAAACTCTTTGAGCATGAAACACTACTGTACCTAGTACTGTTAGCAGAAATAACACAAGCGAAATACTAATAACTGTTGAAACAAAAAGAGTTGTGAGTCTAAATCGCGAAATCTTATCGTTTTGATTTGCCATTATTAATTATAATTTTTCAGTTTGCTAAATTAATAAAAATTAGTTGATGTATTGATGCCTTTTTAATTAGTTTGATTTTTTTAAAAGTTTTTATAAAAAAAATCAGAGGCTAAGTAAAGTCTCTGATTTTTTGATTATAAAATTTAGATATTATTCAATTACCACTCTAATTCCTTCGGAATGTGAGGTAAATTCGGGTGCATACATACATTGGATGGTAGTGATGCCGTTTGAAAAATCTCCTTTTTGATTGGCAAAAAGTTCGTATTCAAAAACATAAGTGCCTTTGCGTAAGTAATCGAAAAAGAAATTTGTGGCAGCATCACGGGTGCTTTCGTAATAGCCTAAACCGTCTTGATACTTGTAACGTGATAAAACATTTGTTGGTTCGAAACCGGCAGCCCGCATATCCTTCATGTGAACGTACTCCATATCGCGGTCGACACGAATTTCGATGCGAACTTTGATTTTATCTCCAATTTTTATTTTTCCTCCTGCTACAACAGGTCTTATCACATTTCCTTTAGGTGTCATTTCAACAATAAAAATTTCTTTTTTCAACGATAATGGAGTAGCAGCAGGAGTGATTTTGTCGAGATTTTCGAAATATTGCCAATAAACAGCTCCCCAAGCAACACCTTTTGTGGTTTTTGTTACATCAATTGTTGCCATTTGTGGTTTGATTTCTCCCCCACTCCACGATGTTTTAAAATAACCTGTTCCTGCTTCAACCTGAACACCATCTAGCTTTTTAGGGTCAATTAACACATTTCCAACTTTAACCTCAACCAATTTATCATCGGCTAATAAATCAGTTCCACGAAGTAATAATGCATAAATAGCTTCAACGGTAGCTTTGGTGTTTTTCCAATTTTGAGTTTGTTTTTGCTTTAAAAGCCAAATTTTCATTTTTTCAACCACGCTATCATTTTTGGTTATTTCGTCAAACGCTTCAATAAATAAAGCTTGACGCTCGATAGGTGCTTCGTACCAATAATATCCAGCCCCTTCGTTGGTCCAATACATTCCCATTTCGTCCGAATAAAGAGACTTTTCATTCAACGATTTCATTATGGCTTGAGCTGTTTTTTCATCTTTCACTCTAAAATTCGCTAATGCAATCATTCCTTGTAAATAAATACCTTTATTTAACCAATATTTTTTCGATTGATTTAAATAATAATTGTAGGCTTCTTTATTTGTTGAAGAAATTTCGATAGTTGATACGAAATAACTACGGGCATACAAGTACTGAATTTGAAAACTTCCTAAATTATCGAGACTAAGATTTACTTTATATTTTATCAAATCTTGATAATCTTCTCTAATTCTATTATCGAGGTAATGTACTGCATTAACAATCATTCGGTTGTACTTTCTACTTGTCGACATATCGATTATTCCAAGATTGATTAAGTGTCCAAATCCTGTAACAATATGTTGTGTAATGTATCTACTGTCGGGCATGCCTTTAAACCAAGGCCAGCCACCGTTTGACACTTGCATTTTTTGTAATTTATCCAACGTATTTGAAAACTCAGACGACATTTTTACAAGGTCGAAAAGCAAGCCAATTCGGCGTTTTTGTTCGGTTTCGCTTTTTGCATCTAAAACCCACGGAGTTTCTTCGAGCATTAACGATTTTAACTCTTGATTTTTTTCCAAATTTGACAAAAGAGCATCTGGAGTGATGTTTTTCCAAGATTCAAATACGGCTTTAATTTTTGGACTTGAATTGGCGATATGTGTAGCAATGGCGTTAGCATAAAAACGGCTGAAGGTTTGTTCGGCACACTCGTATGGATATTCCATTAAATACGGCAGTGCTTGAACGGCATACCATGCTGGATTTGAAGTAAACTCAAGCGTGTATTTAAAATGTTTGAGGGTGTTTGATGTATTGTTTTTCATTTTTTCAAATACAAAAGTTTTGGATTGATTTCCATTAATCGGCAATGGCATCGATTCGGTAACCAACATGCGATTTGTTAAAACAGGAACCGTATTTTCTTCACCATCGCTAAAAGAGCCTGATGCAGCCACTACGCGATAAGTTATTGCCATTATACCCGAAGGGATTTCGGCTGACCATTCCACCACGGTACTTTGTCCTTGTTTGCACGAAAATACTTGTTCAGACGATTGAATTTTCATCAAATCATTGATCGGTTTCATGGTAAGAGCATCGAAAAATTCAAGTTTTGAATTTCCGGATAAATCTTTATCCGAGATGTTTGAAATTTTAACCGAAAACACCATTTTATCACCATCTCTAAAAAATCTCGGAGCATTAGGAAACAACATCAAATCTTTTTGTGTTACCAACTCTTTGTTGAAATTGCCAAACTTTAAATCTTTGGTATGTGCAATACCCATTACTTTCCATTTAGTCAACGATTCGGGTACTGTAAATTTTATCACCGCATTTCCTTCTTCGTCGGTAGAAATTTGGGGCATAAAAAATGCAGTTTCATTAAAATTTGTACGGGCTTTTATAGAGCCAAATCCCAATTCACTTTGTCCTTCACTTCTATCATCACCAATTTTTCCTCCCGATTCCTTAGCCTTATCTTTTGGAGCTGCATTACGCGAAACCGTTTTCTCTTCCAAGGGTTTTTGCTCAGCATTTGTGGTTTCATCACCATCAGCTAAAGCCACACCACCAACAGCTGTTGTAACCATTGCAGGCGATTCGGCAACATCATCATAATAATCAGTTTCGGTTTCGCCACCACCATTTTTAGCTGTTTTTTTATAGGTTCTGGAATTCCTTGTATAGCCAGAGCTATAATATCCGTAGCTTCCATATCCATAAAAATCAAAATTAAACCAATTTAACATTTCGTAATTAGCATAAATACGATATAATCGCGAATAACCTTTAAAATATTTATCGGTAGATGTTGAATTATAGGTATAACCAGTTTGCCAATATAGGTTTGAATAATCGGTTCTAACAGGATAAAAATCCCAGTAATTTGCAACAAATGCGTCTAAGGATGCATCATACATTCCAGCTAATAATTCAGCAACAACCTTATCTCCGGTTTTGCCTTTAATTTTAATTCTCCACTCCTCTTGTTGACCAGGCGATAATTTATCGCGAAAAGTTTCAAAACTGATGTCGAGATTTTTTGAGTAATCGGGAACAGATACATAAGCAGTAGACACGTACGCCCTGTTTTGAGATAATAAAATAAAATTACATTTAAAGCCGCCTATATCATCGGCTGTTATTGGAATAGTAACAACTTGTTGTTCATTGTTAAGTTGAAGCCATTTTTTTGAAATGATTTTTCCACTTTTTTCAATTTCAAATAGTACGGTAGCATTTTTCATTTTTGTAGAGAGTACAATTTGAGCTTGATCACCAGGTTTTAATAATCGTGAATCGTTTAAAACACTTATGCTTTCGTATTTACTATTTACTTTCGAGTCGGGATTTACTACATGAAAAACGGAGGATTTACTAAATTCAACTCCAAAATTATCTTTACCAACTATTTCAATAAAATAATCCCCGGCATTCCATGTTTTTATATTATCGAATGAGATAATGGTATCGGTGGCTGTATTATGAATTTTATCGTATACTTTTTCGAGTTTTGTCCACGATTGTTTTTCAGTTTCGTTAGCAAACATATCGTAAGGGAATTTTTTTCGATACTCTTCTTCGGATAAGAAATTTTTTTCGGGTTGCTGCCAAAATCTATTATTATAAAATACTTCGGGTTGCTTTAATCGATAAATTTTTACCGAAATTTTAGCAGTATCAAGCTGACCGTTTAGGTTTGTAGTTCGAATATCGTATTTTTCGGGTTTTAGATTTTGATTAATTTGATCCGGAATGCTTTCCGAAGCGTACATCGAAACGTATCCAACCGAGACATATTTATTTGCCGAATGAGTTTCGCCATTAATGTCGGTTACATCAGCATAAATAGTGTAAGTAAAAACAGGTTGTGTTGATTTTTTATAGGTTAAATCGGGAACTGCTTTAAATTTTACATCAAAATTTCCCGACTCATCGGTTGTTAACTCGCCATTAATAATTTCTACATCCGAAGAATATGGCATAGTTCCCCACCACCAACGCCACCAAGGAAACGATGCACGCCGCATCACTCGATATTTTACACTTGCTCCATCAATTGGGTTCCCTGCGTATGCTTTTGCATTACCCCTTACGGTTACCATTTCGTTTAATCGATAACTGCCTGTAATTGGTAAAAATTTAACGTCAAACTTTGGGCGTTTGTATTCTTCAACTCTAATATATTTTGTTCCAAATTCGTTTTGTATCACCATTTGACCATTTAAAACTCCGTTAGGTGCTGTAAACGAACCACTAAATGAACCAAATTCGTTAGTTACTAACTCAATTTTCGAGATTTCTTGCCAGTTCGGATCCATAAATTTGACAATAGTTTTCCGATTTGCAACAAGAGTTGACTCTTTTCCTTTATATTCAACCATTATACCTTTAAAAAATATTTGTTGACCTGGTCGATATATTGCTCGGTCGGTAAAGAAGGTAGTTTGAGTATATGGTTTTACTGTGGTATCGCGATAATATTGATAAATTTGCTGGTTATCGCTTAAAATATCTTTTCCATTTTGAACCGTTATTTTTAAACTTCTACTGTACTTTGTTGAGTTTGGAGATTTTATAAAACAAAAACCATCACTATTTGTTCTTAAACGATCATACACAGTATATTCGTATTTTCGGGTAGTGTAGCTGTATTTGTACTCTTCGGCAACAACTGTTGCTCCTTCAATTGGAATTCCAAGCTCACGATTGTAAACTGCAATTTGAACATCGCCATTCTTTAAATCACGTGAGATATAGGATAAGTTACTAACTACAAAACGTCCTTTCACAATAACATCAGTATTTGTATTATAGGCTTTGTCGTTACATCCTAAAACAACATAATGTCCAATTTCAAGATCGGGCATAGGAATTTCGATGGTATGATACTGGTAATCTTTATCATCTGGTAAATCAACATACCAAGTTTTTAGAAAACTCATTGCCAATAGTTGTTTAATAAGTTCCTCACCATAATATTTTTCCGAGAGTTTTTCAAAATCGTTGGCTGAAATTTTAATTATCCGCAAGGTAAGTTGGTTTGTATTTTTGTAGCTCACTAATGCTCTAAAAGGCTTATTGGGCAAGTTAACTTCTTCAACCGAAAGGGAAAGTTCTTTTGTTTCGATTTGATATTTTAACCACTTGCAATTATTTGCAGCATCCGAATCGGGATATTTTTGAATTACTTCATTAATATACTGCATGGCAGTATTTTTATCAAATTTGTTTTCGGTATTAAAAAAAGCATTGTACTTAGCTGCGCGATTATTATAGTATTCCGCTAATTCAAAACCAATGCTAGCCGAAGCCACATCATTTTTATATTTTTCATAGAGGTTTCTCAGGCGAAGCTCGTATAAACTATCTTTATTTTCGAATGTACCATTTGTAAAAATAAATTTTAATCGTATTAATTCAGCATCTACAAGAGCCCCTGGGTTAACATCTTTTAGGTGAAAAGCAATAATTGACTGATATAGTTTTACGGCATCAAACTTCACCGACATTGAGTCGGGAGTGGTTATTTTTAAATTTATAAACTCCGAAGTTTCGGATAATAAAGCTGGGTCGGTTAAATAAAACGTTTCGAGAGGTTTAACAATTTGGGGTTCTTGACCAGCAAAAAAATCAAGTGCACGAAAAGCTAAAAAGTCGTATAAAGTTGGACGAAATGCTCTGTTTTTTTTAATTGAATTATGAATTATTGGGTCATATATTTTTAAGTCTGTTTTTTTTAAAATATCCGTTTGAGTTAACGATTGACGATAATGATAAAACACGGCTTCCACAATTTTTCGCAAATCCCAAGTTCGTACATCTTTGTTCGAATAATCGACTGTTTCGGAACGATTCATAAATCGATACCGATTGTTTTGATAATAAGCCCATAAAACCTGAGCTTTCATCGAATGGAGCAGCTGAGTTTGTGGTGCACTCGATTCGGCAATTTCTTTATCGAGCCTATCTAATGCTTTTACAATAAAATCCTCTTGATACTCGGTAATAATACTCATTTGATGAATCAAAGCCTTCGTAAGCTGCCCAATATTGTTTTCGGCTTTAGCTTTTTTGTAAATTTTATCTACAATTTCGAGCGATGATTTTGGTAAACCTTGTTGTTGATTTTTTTCAACACTTTTCCACATTTCTACATAGGTTTGAACCTCTTGTCCGAAGGATAGGATGCCAAACATCACCATGGACAAAACCAAAATAAAACGTTTTTTCATAAGTTAGGATTTTTAAAAGAGGGTTTTACATGAAAAAATTAAGCCAATTTTTCAAATTTACACAATATAAACAGAATATTTGTAAAATTATTACAATTTTATTAAAAAAGAAAGCTAAATGAATCCCTTTTAAGAAGATAAGAGAATGACACTTATGGATTGACAGCCAAAATTTTATCTTGTTGTGTGTAAAAGTTTAAAAAATAGCAAAAGTAGAGGTTTGTTATGTTTGGTATTTTTTGTTTTTTGTTAATGTCTGCTGAAAATTCTTTCTGCCTGAAATGTTTCTGCCTGCATTTTTATTTTATCATTTTTCTTTGGAGCGAAGGAGTATGACCCAAAAATGCTTCAGCTTCTTTAAAAGCAATATCAAGCTGTTTTTTAGTCAACAAATTTAAAACTCGGTACATTTCTTCTATCATTCCTTCAAATATTTTTGGAAAATTTGGTGTGTTTTGAATTTCAAAATATAAAATATACCAAGTTGCAGCTTTAGAAAGGTCTTCATTGTTGCCTAAATGATCTTCGACCATAGATGCTGCAATAAGCATGGCATTTACAACCATAATACTATCCCAATAATTTTTCATTGGTTTAGTAAGTGCTATTTCAGTTATTAACTGATAGGCTCTTTTAAGATCCTTTTCATAGTAGACTTTAAAAAGTTCATATTTGCAATCTATATTCCTGTCTTTGCAGTCATTTAATAATTCAATTGCACGAATAGAGTCCTTACTTATCCTATAGCCAGTTAATAATTCATAAGCATACGAAAGTTTTGCTTTGTCACAATTAGATTCTATGAGCTTTTCCAAAGTATCTATTGAAACTCCATAATCTACTCCCTCATTATCCAGACTATCGCATGTTTGTGCATTTATTTGAAAAGAAATAAAGGTTAGTATAACTAAAATGTAATTTTTCATGATTGTTTTTCTTTACAAATTTATGAAATTAATTCTCAGAACCTAATAAAATTTCGGATGTCCTTAGTCGAAAAAAATTGGAGATGTCAATTATTTTAATCTAGAAAGAAAAAACTGATTTTTAATTCGTATATTTGTAAAAAATTAGTACTACGAAAATTTTCGTAACGAAATTTTTAGCAGTACTTATATAATTGATTATAAAACTATTATAAATTTATTTTGTGATTTTTATTAAAATAAACGACTATGAAAAATCCTTTTAAATTTGGTTCAGTTGTGGAATCCCCATATTTTACCGATAGGGAGGACGAATTGATAAAAGTACAAGATATTTTAAATAGTG
>CAZFPO010000058.1:0-17041 GCA_964521105.1 uncultured Lentimicrobiaceae bacterium
TTCAATTTCAATTTCATCAAAAAAAGTGTCGTCAAAAATACCAATCCAACAACTCGAAACACCAATTTCGGTAGCTTTTATCACAATTTTCTCCATCAAATAACCATAGTGAACTCTTGAGATGCTGTTGTTTTTTGTTTTTCCAAGCAAGTAGGTGTTATGGCCTTTTATCATTCCATAATTGAGCTTAAGTTCCTTTGGGCTATTAAGTTTTTCGATAATTGACAACTCTATGTTTTCATTTGGAAATAGGCTTGTGCTATTCGTTATAGTATTTTCGAGAATTTTTAAATCGTCCGATTTTAGTAATATTGTTTGGAAATTTCTGCACGAAATTCTTGCTTTTATAGCATCTATTGATGTCATTTTGGGAATTTATAATAATAGGAAAGTAAATTTTAAAACTTAATTTTAAATAATATTTTTATCAGTCCTTTATACATCGAACTGGCAACGCAAAATTTTTGGGGATTTCTTGAATTACAATGTTCGTCGAGTTAAAATTAACACTTCGACAGATAACATTTTCCGATTTTACATCTGCCTACCACCAAGTTGTTGAGTTTCCCTTATCGATATATTCGCCATTTGCATTACGAATTCCACTTGGAAGGGCAGAAAAACCACTTTCGTTATTTGCTCCCGTGTTAGGAGAATTCCAATGAGAAGTGCCCATCTCTTTTAAACGACCTCCAGCCTGAGCTTCTCCCTCTAAATAACTCGTTAATTTTGCCCAATTGCCTTCATTAGGCAAGTGCCAGCCTGCGGGACAGGATGTTTTTGCCGTTTCCCATTCGTATAAATAACCATATTTTTTTACATTTTCCTGATTGTTATCATAAGAAAAAACTCCTGAACTAGCTTTAAATTGCAAATTATCGGCAAACCAAGTTTGATCGCCAAAGGTAACAATGGTGTAAATTTTACGGTCGCGTGAATCTGTAAAACTTCCATATTCCGAAACAATAGGCTTATATATCCATCTACCATTATTCATAATTACAATGGTTCTACCACTTTTTATTTTTACCTCTTCTTGTGCAAATATATTGCTACACCAAAAAACTACTACTAACAAAAATACTTTCTTCATGTTATAAAATTATATTTCTAACTTTTAAACCATTATTTTTTCTAAGGCAAATGTAAAATAAAATAGATATTAAAAAATGTTTTTTAGGAAAAGTGTTTTAAATCATCCTCGATTTTTATTTCATAATATTTTTTTTTCATAGTTTTCGGCAAATTGTGTTGGGCTTTTGTTTTTATCACATATTCCCCGAAATACAAAACTATGAGATTTTATTTTTTGGTTAAATGCTCTCGCCTGCAAAAGCTAAAAATATTTTTCAGAAACAAAAAAATGATAAAGATTAACAATGTTAAAAAGGAAACCCAAAACATAAAAATCACCTTTATAGGACGATATTCCATTGTGATAATATGTTTTCCTTTTGGAATTTTTATTCCAGTCATGTTAAAATTAATTTTCAATTGCTTCAATGTAGAACCATCTTCGCTTTTAGCTTCCCAATTAGGATAATAATTTTGAGCTATTACCATAATTTGTTCTGTTTTAGAATTTGTTTCAATTTTAAGTTTTCCAGGCTCAAAATTAATCAGTTCAACTTTTGTAGTTGAATCAAACAAATCGGGAGTTGTAAAATCTTCAAAATTGATGAATGCCGTATCTATTCCGTATATTTTCGAATGACTTTGAATAGGCAAAAAAACGTTGGGACAAAAGACGAATTTCGGAATATACAACTCTAAATTATTGCACTTTAACGATAAAAGTAATTGTGTATGTGTTTTTAACGCGAACGGATTGTAGCTATCGTCTGGGATGTTTTTCGAATACGTTGAGAGGTTTTGCCACAGCGGACCATAGTGATTTTCTTTTTCTTCGTTATAAATGGTTACTTTATTTGGAATATTGTATCTATGCTCAAATGAGTCTAACCGTTCTTCAACTTCACTCATTGTAAAAACTTTTGTAATAATTGAATAAGGAGTATTAAGCCATGTAGCTGCTAATAAATCGAACATAATAATTAAAAAGATAAATGCAACTTTTAGTTTAATTTTTTTCCAACAAATAACGATTGCAAATCCTATTAAAACAATTAATTGAATCGCACTTTGAAAAACCAAATGTTGAGAAAAAGTGCTTTCATTACTATATCGAAACGAATTTTGGAGAATAAAACTTTTTAAGTCGATATAATTACTATATCTTGAAACAAAAATAAGAGATAGAAAACTCACACCAAAAAGTGTTAAAATTATCCAAAATGCCCTTTGGGGTTTTAAGTTATCTTTTACAAACACCTTAAACGACCAAGCTGAAATAATTATCAAACTCAATATAGCAAATAACCGAAACAACGATGGAAAGCGAAATAAATTCAATAAGGGAATATGATAATATGTCCATTGGCGAAATGGAAGAGCATCACCAACGGCTAAAGCTAACATCAATAAAGAAAATAAAAATAAGCCAATAATCCACTTTGGCGGTTTCAAAAATAAGCCATAAATAACAAATAAAAGAGGAAGGATGCCAAAATAAGCATTTGCCATTGAGGGGTCAGTCTTAAAAAACTCATAATTCTTTACCGTGGTATAGGGTAAAATAAACGATATAAAAGAAGGAACTGAAAATGGATTTTCGAGCGCTTTTTGAACGCTTAACCCGCTACTTCGGGTTATATAAGGCAAGGCTTCAAAAATGGATATAATTGAAACAGCACTAAACAAACAAAAAACAACAATTATAAGAACGTTTTTTAAAACAAAATAACCAGCAATAGAATATTCCTTTCGAGCAATAAATTTTACTAATTGAAACAAACCCCCAATGGCTATCAAATAAAAAACTACAATACTAAAAGCCATGTATCCCCCCGTAAATAGGAGAAATAAAAAAAATGAAACTTTAATAGCATCAATTGTTTGATACGTTTTTAAAAATTTCAAATAAAATAAAAAAATAAATGGAATCCAAGCTCCCGAAACAATCCACGAAAGATGCTGAGCATTACTTACAAAAAAGCCACACGAAAGGTAGGCTAACGCCACATAAAAAGCAATTTTAACTTCTTGAAATATAAATTTGGCAAGCAAGAAAGCACCCATAGAGCCGATAAAAGCATGAAAAACATATTCGGCAGAGAGATGATAAAACCCATAATATCCAAAGGCTGAAAAAATCCATGCTATCGGATACCACACCCCCGACTGAGGGTCGGAATGAATAGGCAAACCCATTGATTGATAAGGATTCCACAAAGGCAATTTAAAATTGTGTAAGCTTTCGGAAAGAAAATATCGAGTGGGTAAAAAATAATCAATCATATCCCACTTTAATGGATGACGAAACACCCAAATATAAGTTAATATTGACAAACAAAAAAGAATGGCAAAAACAACAAAATCAGTATTCTTTAGAAGTTTGTTTTTATACATTTATGATGAACTGATTTATTTTATCATAGAAAATTAAGTTGTAAAATTAGGTATAAAAACCACAATAATTTGTAAAATCGTTCAATTAAAAAAAATCGTGTATCTTTGTTTTAAATTATAAATAAACAAACTATGGCAGGAATAAATAAAGTAATTTTACTCGGAAACTTAGGAAAAGACCCAGAAGTACACACATTTGAAGGAGGAGCAAAAAAAGTTAATTTTACATTAGCAACCACCGAATTTTACAAAGACAGCAAGGGCGAGCGTCAAAAACAAACCGAATGGCATAACATTGTTTGTTGGAGAGGTTTAGCCGATATAGCGGAACAATATCTTCGCAAAGGAATGCAAATTTATGTTGAAGGAAAAATACGCTCACGTTCGTGGGAAGATAATGGTGTAAAAAAATATATAACCGAAATTGTTGCTGAAAATTTTCAAATGCTAGGAACCAAATCCGATACAGAAAACACCAATGTTGAAAGACCTTCTTCACAGCAAAATCCACCGAAAGTTGACCCTATTTCTGTCGAAGATACAAATATTGCTCCTCAAGAAGGAGACGACCTTCCATTTTAAAATTGTAACCAAAAATAGCTAAATGCTTTTTTTGTAATTTGATAATTCAAATCACTATCGAAACAATTATTCTAATAATTCTGTACTTTTGATTTATGAAAAAAATTAAATTCATATATCTTGGATTAATTCCTTTTATTATTGCATCATGTGCACAAATTATGGCACCTACTGGTGGCGAAAAAGATATTTTACCTCCAAAATTAACTAAAACTAATCCCGAAAATAAATCACTAAACATAACAAAAACAGAATTTTCTTTTACTTTCGATGAATTTTTCATCATACAAAACCCAAGCGAAAAAGTCCTAATATCACCTCCCTTAAATTCTAAACCCGAGTTTAAAATTAAAGGCAAAACACTTATCATTTCACTTTTAGACACATTAAAACCAAACACAACTTATTCGTTAGTTTTCTCAGATTGTATAAAAGACATTACCGAAGGAAATATTTTCCCAAATTTTACGTATGCTTTTTCAACCGGAAATAATATTGATAGTAACACCATCAAAGGAAAGGTTATCAATGCCGAAAACCTTGAAGTCGAAAAAAACATATTTGTTCTGCTTTACAAACAATCTACCGACTCCTTACCTTTAACCACTAAACCATACTATATTACTAAAACAAACGACAAAGGGTTGTTTACATTTGGTAATATTACCCATGGAGATTATTGGATATATGCCCTAAACGACAAAAACAACAATTTAATTCGCGACCAATACAAAGAACCTTTTGCATTTAATAATTCAAAGGTAATGAGTTGTTTGCCCAGCGAACAAAATGAGCAAAAAGAAATCACATTACGACTTTTTACCCCGCTTGATTCAACTCAAAGTGTTATGCGAACTTATGTTGCTTCAAAAGGAGTTCAGATAATTGTGTTCAAAAACCCTCTAAAAATTCCAGAATTTAATTTTTTAAATAAGTCATTCGATAATCGATTTATTTTTGAGTTAAACTCATATAAAGATAGCCTAAAACTATACGATACACAACAAACTTCGGACAGTATCTTTATTATTGCTAGTGACGGAAATTTTAAAGACACCATTTTTTTTACCACTCAACAAGAACCGCAAAAAAGATTTAGTAAAAAAGGATTTGAAGAAAAAAAACATTTGTCATTCAAACTCTATAATGCCGATGATTTATATAAAACTACTTTTCTTGAATTTGATTACCCAATAAACGAAATAAAGCATAACACCTTTTCAATTGTTAAAAATGGGAAAGATACAATACTTGCAACATTAAAAATTCATGACTCACTCCGAAAGAAAGTTAGTATTGAATTTCTTAAAGAAGAAAAATCAAAATATGCCTTTGAAATAACCGACTCTGTTTTTTGGGGATTTAATCAGTTAGTTAACGATACCATTAAACAAACTTTCACAATTAAATCCGAATCGGACTATGGAAGTTTTTTTCCAAAAATTAAATATACTAACACAACACCTGTAATAGTACTTCTTACCGATGAAAAAGGAGTTATTATTCAAGAAACAAAATTTCAATCTGCTTCAGAAATTGAATTTAAACATTTATTGCCCTCTACTTATAGATTAATTTTTTTGTTCGACATCAATTATAATGGATATTGGGATACCGGAGATTACACTAAAAAGCAACAACCCGAAACTAAACTAGAATTCAATAAAAGAATTTCAATTAAACCCAATTGGGACATAGAAGAAGAAATTGATTTAGATAAAATGTTTGAAGAATTAATGAATTAACGAAATGACACAAGAAGACAAATCGTTTAAATCGGCTTTAAAAGTAAACGAGGGAATTGAACAACCCTCGTCAATTAATCCTTATTCAAGCAAACGAAATGTCAAAAAGAAAAAACTAAGCAAGGAAGAATATTTAAGAGGAATTCTATCTGGAGATAGAGTAATAATGAGCATGGCAATAACGCTGATTGAAAGCTCATTACCCGAGCATTATTCAATGGCACAGGAAATAATTAATGCCTGCCTGCCATATTCTGGAAATTCGGTTAGAATTGGAATAACCGGAGTTCCGGGTGTGGGAAAAAGTACATTTATCGAATCATTTGGAAAATCATTGACATCAAAAGGACACAAGGTAGCCGTATTAGCCGTTGATCCAAGTAGCGAAAAATCGAAGGGAAGTATTTTGGGCGATAAAACTCGAATGGAAGCTTTATCCGTTGATGTAAACGCATTTATACGACCATCGCCCTCTGCTGGCTCATTAGGAGGAGTTACTCGAAAAACTCGCGAAACAATAATAATTTGCGAAGCCGCAGGTTTCGACCGAATAATTATTGAAACAGTTGGTGTTGGTCAATCCGAAACTGCCGTACACTCAATGGTTGATTTCTTTTTACTACTAATGTTGGCTGGAGCAGGCGATGAACTTCAAGGTATTAAACGAGGAATAATGGAAATGGCTGACTTGTTAGTAATCAACAAAGCCGATGGCGATAATATTGACAAAGCAACTCTTGCAAAAAGTCAATACTCTTCGGCTCTTCGTATGTTTCCTCCAAACGAATCAAATTGGAATCCAATTGCCGAAACTTGTTCCTCAATAAACAATATCGGAATTGATAAAATTGAAAATATTATTAATGAATATGTAAACAATACTAAATCAAACGGTTATTTCGATTTTAATAGAAATAATCAAGCTGTTTTTATTTTTATCGACTTTATTAATCGTATATTAAATCAACAATTTCATCAATCAAAAGTGATAAAACCCCTTATTGAAAAAGCCAAAAACGAAGTTTTGAAAGGCAATATTAGTCCGTATATTGCCGGTCAAAATCTTTTGCATAAATATTTTGCAGATATTCAAAAAGGCGAAATAGCATATAATTTTGATGAGTAACTATTTATTTAGCAAATTATGAATCCAATAGAATACCCCGAAATTTTGCCAGAAGATGCAATCAAACTAGCAGGACCCGAAACATTTTTTATTGATTTACGTGAAGAATTTGAATTTCAAGACAAACAAATGGATGTGAAAAATATATACAATTTTCCTCCATCTATCTTTGAAAATATCTTATCAAAAATTCCAAAAGATAAAACTATCATTTTAATTTGTGCCACAGGAGTTCAAAGTAAAAGAGCTTGTGTGATTCTAAAAAAAAACAGATATAAATCTTTTTTTATTTTAACGGGCGGAATAATTCATTGGGCAATGGAAGGATTCCCCATGAAATCAAGCCCCGATAATTTACCCGAAGATATTTTTAACCCTCATGAATGTAAGAAAAAACACAATGATTTAAGTGATATTATTGATTAGTTAAACAACTTATTTTTTTAACTTATTAAATATTCTTTAAAAAAATCTTATTTTTGACAAAGAATATTAGCAATTATTAAAAAAACACCAATACCATATTTATTATGAAACAAAAATTATTAACCTTTTTAGCAGTATTTTTCATTGCATCAAATATTATCGCTCAGCCAAATTGGGCATGGGTAAAAAGTGCAGGAACATCAAGTGATGACCAAGCAACATCAGTAGTTAGAGATAGTCAGGGCAATGTATACTTAACCGGTTATTTCACTGGAACTATCTCATTTGGTTCGGGAAATAATTTAATTTCTTCAGGAGGAACCGATATGTTTATTGCCAAATACACAAACAATGGTGGTTTGGTGTGGGCAAAAAAAGCCGGCGGTACAGGAGCCGACAAAGGTGTTGATATTAAAATGGATAATCAAGGCTATATTTATATTTTGGGGTGGCACGCAGCGTCGGCATTTTTTGGAACCACACAAATTGATAATGCCGATGGTGCAAAATCTTTTATCGCTAAATATGACGACACTGGTCAATTAATTTGGGTTAAAAAATTAGGAGGCTATGCTCGTACATTTACAATTGATGGTGCAAACAATTTATTTATTTCGGCTTCGTTTGGTGCAACAATAAAAGTTGAAACCACACAAATTACTGCAAATGGTTATGATGATATTTGGATGGGGAAATTCACAAGCAATGGTAATTTGAGCTGGATTCGCGAAATGTATGGGTCAAATGGATCCGAAACTCCAGTAGCTATAACAACCTCAGCCGATAATAAAGTTCTTTTAACAGGTCGTTTTGACGGTTCATGTATTTTTGATGGCGGTGGCTCAACTATTTCAAACGCTGGGGGAACAGGAAACGAAGATATGTTTTTGGTTAAATACGATACAAGTGGCTCTTTTCAATGGGTACGACAATTTTCAGCTCAAGTATCTAACCAAAGTTCAACTAAATCGCTTGCGGTTGATGCAAGTGGAAATATTTATATAGCCGGAATTTTTACAGGAAATATCAACATTGGCTCCAGTTTATTAATTAGTAATGGTAATAGTGATGCTTTTGTAGCAAAATTAACACCCGATGGTAGCACTTGTACATGGGCTAAAAAGTTTGGTAGTGCTGCCGCTGATGGTGCTATGGGAATTGGAATTGATGGCTCAAACAATGTTTTTATAGCAGGTTTTTATTCCGATTCGTTAACGATTGGTAATATTTTACTACCTCAACCTGGCACCTCCGGTGCATTTATTGCAAAATACAATACTTCAGGCGATTTTCAATGGGCAAAACCAGCTTTTAGTTCGGGAGCCGATGCAGCCTTAGGACTTCACGTTATTTCCGACGGGTCAGCTCTTGTTTGTGGGCGATTTAGCAATACAGCCAATTTTCACGGAATTCCAATTACAAGTGCAGGTGGATTTGATATTTTTGTAGCTAAATCAGAAATAACATTTACCCCACCATTAAAAGCAAATTTTTCGGCAAATATTACCACAGTTAATCAAGGTGGAAGTGTGGCTTTTACCGATTTAACCACCGGAAATCCTAACGTTTGGACATGGACATTTCAAGGTGTAACCCCTAGTGTTTATGACATTCAAAATCCAACCATAACTTATCCTACTCCAGGTACATATAATGTTACCCTTGCTGTTACAAACGCTTATGGTGAAAGTAGTCAAATTACCAAACAAGGATATATCACCGTAACACAATATGTTAGTCCGTGTAATGCCATCCGTTTTGATGGAACAGACGATTATGTTGATTGTGGAAATCGCTCTACACTTCGTTTCCAAAGTAATTTCACCGTCGAAGCTTGGATTAATCCAACCGAAGCAAACGGTTATCCATTATCGTTTATGAATCTCACAACCGATTATAAAAATGGCTATGGTTTTGGTTTTGTTAATGGCAAACTACGTTTTTTAATTCACCCGTTATCGATGAATGTAACCGATTGGGAAACCCTTCCCGGTGTTGATTTGCCATTAAATCAATGGAGTCATGTGGCAGGAACATACGATGGCAAAGTTGTAAAAATATACTTAAACGGAGTATTAGCTGATTCAAAAACAATTTCAACAACTTCTCAAAGTATTTTATGGAATACGCTTCCTACTGGTTTATACATTGGTCGTTACATGGCAACAACACCAAGCGAAGCATCGTATTTTAAAGGCTTAGTTGACGATGTAAGACTTTGGAGAACTACACGTTCGGCAAGCGAAATTGCTGCTAATTACAATGCAAAATTAGCCGGTAACGAAAGCAACTTAGCTGCATACTGGAATTTTAACGAAGGTGAAGGAACAACTGCTGGCGATGCAACGGCTAATAATTATGATGGCACTTTAAAAAATGGACCAGTTTGGGTTGCTTCTTCTACATCATGTTGGGGTGTTGGAGTTGAAGAATCGCCAGAACTTAATTCTGTTAAATTGTACCCTAATCCATTTAATGAATTAATTAATATTGAAGGTATAACCGAAGAAACAACCTTAAATGTTTATGATATCACTGGTAAATTAATTCATAGTAACCTAATTAAAACTGCAAATTCAACACTAAGTACCAGCGAATTTAGTAATGGAATTTATATTATTCGTTTACAATCAAATTTGGGCAGTAGGAGTTTTAAATTATTGAAACAATAAGATTATCTGATATTTATTAAAATAAAAAGCCGTTGAAAATTCAACGGCTTTTTATATTTAATAAATTTGGATTTATTTGTTAGCTTTCCATTTGCTATATAAAGAAGTTGTTTTGTCATCGGGTTCGTTTACAGTGGTTGTAAATTCTAATGATTTTGAAGTATTGTCCCAATAAATTGCAGGAAAATAATCGGGTCCTTTTGTTCCATTTGAATTTTTATAAGTTTCGGTCATTAAATCCGAAATGTAATACATATAAGGACATTTGTCGTTAGGTTGGAAAATTTTAACTTGATCTAAACCTTCAAATTCATAAACAGCTTCACCACAAAGCTTACCATTTTCTTCAAACAAACGTTTAGAAACTAATTTAGCATTTGGAAATGCCTTTGTAGCTTCGTCTCCTTTAATGTAATTGTCAATTAACTCGTTGTAATCCTTGTTCAATTCTTCTTGTTGAGTTAACTCTTCAGAGTCGAATTTTGACATAATATTATTATATTTAATTGTCAATTTTCCCTTATTTTTACCCGTAAAAGAAATTTTATACTCCTTTGTTTCGCAGGTTAAGCAACTTGAAACTACAAATGCTAACACTAACACAACAATACTTAATAATAATGATTTTGATTTCATAGATTAAATTTTAAAAATTTATTAATTATTTATTTTCCAATTTTAAAACACAAAAGTAATTAAAATGTTTTCTCTATCCAAATAAATGAAAAGTTCAATTATTTCTGTTTGACTCTAAATGTTCCATCATCATTCATAAACAGAATCATTGGCTGATTATATCGAGGTGATAATAAAATCTCGTCGGCACTAACTTTGTCGGGCATATAAACTCTTCCTGCAAGCACAATTCGTCCATCGGAAAGTTGTATTCCGGTGTTAAATTCAGAGCTTGTTGGCTGTGCTGTTACAGCTAAACTTGGAAGATTGTAATCGGGGTCGTCAAACATTCCAACCTCATCAGAAAATTGTTTTTCTAGCTTATTATTTAAAATGAAGAAATTTGCTTTACTAATAATCATCACATTGTTATAAGCCTGATAATGTGTGCTATACATTAATATCTTACCATTATTCAATAGTAAAAACCCATTTGCTTTAATGTCATCAATCACTTTTTCATCAATTTTATCTCCTTTTGAATTTAATTTCAGCAAAACAGTTTTACAAGGACCTGCTTTTTTATCACGATAACTCGATGCTATAATGAAATTTCCATCAGTATCTTGTATTAAAGAGTTACTTTCAAAATCTGTAGAAAATTCAGGATAATAATTCCATATTTTTTCTCCCAATGAGTCAACATAATAAATAAAAGGTTTAATATTAAAATCTTCGTCAAGAATTTGATAACCTGCAATTAATATGTTTTTTTCTTGGGTAACCAAAATTTTCGAAATCAATTCATGCTTATCCGAAACTATTGTTTTAAAGGGAATAGGTAAATATTTATCATTATCCGCTTTTATTAAGCCAATGTTATATAAACCTGTTTCCTTGTTTCGGTTTGATTGAGCGATGATACATTTATTGTTTGAAAATGGCACAACGTCACCTATTATCATAGAATAACTCATTGCCATTACATTTACCGAATTTGAGGTTCCATCGTCATTTACAAGAATTGAAAAAGGTTTAGATTTACCGTTCCCTTCAGTATTTCCGTACAACATAGAACGATTTTCGGGAGTTAAAATTAATCGGAGCATGCCACTCGTGTTTCCTTTATGAGGATAATTACTTGAAATTAATTTACCCTTACTATCAATACAAGCAAACCATGGATACGGATTTTTAAAATCAGTATCCTTTGCTTCGCCTAACGCATAAATCTTTTTATTAGCACCTTCTTTAATGTCAACAATTTGAACATTAGGTCGTTCTTCGATTTGGTCTTTAAAAATAAAAATACCTGTTTGAGATTTTACAGTAAAACAAATAAAACCAAGTAAGAAAGGCAAAAGCATTTTTTTCATACAAATAATTTTGGATTTATGAGAATAATCTTAGTTTTTTAAAATTGTAAATTCAACCCGGCGATTTAATTGTCGACCTTCTTCGTTGTCGTTTGTCGATACAGGTTTTGTTTTACCATATCCTTTTGATATAATTCGGGATTCGGCAATACCTTTTGATACAATATAATCTTTAACTGCTTTTGCTCTTTCTTCCGAAAGCTTTAGATTGGCATCATCAGAGCCAACATTGTCGGTATGTCCCGACATTTCAATCTCCATTTTTGAATTATTTTTCAGAACATTAACTACTTCATCTAATTCGGCATACGATTCGGGACGAAGAGTAGCTTTGCCAAAATCAAAAAAGATATTATTTAATCTAATAATCTGTCCAATTTCAACAGGTACTAGATAAAGGTTTTTTTCAATAATTGAAGTTTCTCCAATTTCGCGTGCATCGACATTTTCCGAAACAGTTAAATACTTATTGGCTTTAGCAAGGTATGAATAATATACTCCAATGGGCAAAGCGATAGAGTATTCGCCAGTTTCGCCATTTGAAGAGGCAGTTCCCATATTTTTTCCTGTCAACAAATCGGTATAAAAAATATCCGCTTGTAAGGGTAAATTTGTTTTTTTGTCTAACACTTTTCCTTTGATAATAATCACTGGTTCTGGTTTTATCGTCATCGTCTTCAACTCTTCTTTTTTAGGTTGACGTAATTTTATACGGTAAATATTAGCACTTTTTTCCCAACGAATAAAATAGGCATATTCCCCTTTTGAATCAATCGCAAAGGCATTTTCATGAGCTGACGTATTAATAATTGGACCTAAATTTAATGGTTGAGTCCAGTTTTGCCAAGTGTCATCTAACCGACGAGTTACATAAATATCTTTTTTTCCATATCCGATATGACCATCGCTAGCAAAAAAGAAGGTTTTGTTATCTGCAGCTAAAAAACAAGGAATTTCATCGCCCGTTGTATTAATATCATCACCCATACGAATAAATTTATCGTAGCCCCCATTTTCATTTCGAATTCCAACATAAATATCTCCGTCAAAGTATTTCATTTCGCCATCTTTACGTTCCATATCAACAATATAATATTTTCCATCATAACTCATAATATCGTTAATGTAATTACTTTCCGACTTAAAACCACTTAAATCTAACTTATCATATTCCCATTTTAAATTACCCAGCCAATTTTTCTTTATATATGTTTTATAAACATTCAATTTTCCTACTGTCAAATCGTTCACGTAAGCCACATTGTTGTCTTGTGAGATAGCTGTTAAAGAACTTGAAGTTGATTTATCGTTGGGTAAATTAAAAACGCTTATTTCTACTTTTTTAAACTTTCCATTGCTACCTATTTCGCCTCGATATATCTTTGTGTTAGAGCCATCGCTATGGTTAAAATAAATATATTTTCCATCAACAGTTAAAACAGGAGCCGTTGGATTTGCTACACCTGATACATCATCATTCATAAACATGGGTTCTCCTTCAAAGGGCTCGTCTTTAGCAAAATGATACCAAGGTTTATATGGTTCTTTAAAATCGGCTAATGCTACTCCCGCAATTTGGTTTACTCCAGTAATTTTTACATAATCCATGTATATGTATACGTCCGTAACGTTTTTGGTTAATTCAAAATTATAATTTGTTGTAACATATCCTTTATCTGAAGCTTTTGTTTCTCCCTCGAAAATTGTTTTTTTGAGAGGTGTTTTTTCATTGTTCGGGCGATATCCTATTTCTATTTTAGCAATGGCACCAGGATTATAGTTTTCGCTAATGATTACTTGCTGGGCGTCAAAAGGCATAAATGAATAATGTATTATTCCGGGGTCTTTTGCATTTTTTTTGAGTTTTTTGCTTTCGTCGTTTTCCGCAATTACTGCCGCACAATACTTGTTAAACCCAGTTTTCCAGGTATTCATTTTGCCAGCACCAGCTTCGGAACCGTCCACTTTATAACTCCAGCGTACTTTTTGAGAAAATCCCAAATTTATAATCATCAATGCTAATAAAAAAAAGGATACTTGCTTTTTCATCTTTCAGTAATTTAAAATAAATTTATTATTAATTAGTCCATAAAATACAAAAACAAAGAGTTTATAAATGCATTGTTATCGCATTTTAACGACAAATTTACAAAAGATTTTCAAAACAAATGCTTTTTAAGTTTGAAAATTAAACAATAATATAAATATTACATTTGTTTGGATTTTTATAGAAGCTAACACTTTGCTATACTATTTATTATTCGCCTTAGGGATAAAAAAAGGACTGTCCTTTGGGGCAGTCCGTAGATTTATAAATTAAGAGTTTTAGTTAACGATAATATAAAGTGCCAATATTAATGCTATAACTCCTATATAAATCCCCCATAATACACTTTGCTTAATTGATTTCATGGCTTTGAATTTTAAAGTTATTTGTAGAAAGACAGTACATTAACACATCGGGTTGCCTATATTTAAGATTAATTCTAAATAAAAATTGTTAAATTATACCCGCAACTTAAAATTATAATTCTGCCTTTGAAATACTTTAATTTCATATATTTAAAACAAAAGAAATTTAGTAATTAACTTATTATTGCTTAATTTTGTTGATTCAATAAATAAAACAACATGCTCCCAAATATAGAAGCCCTTCGTGAGGATTTTCCTTTACTTAATCAGCAGGTTAACAAACGCCCATTAGTCTATTTTGATAATGCAGCAACGACTCAAAAACCCTCAGTTGTTACCAACGCTGTTGCCGATTATTACAACCGTTACAACAGCAATATCCATCGTGGTGTACATTTTTTAAGTGGAATTGCTACCGAAGCATTCGAAAACGCACGAACAAATATTCAGCAGTTTATCAATGCAAAACATCGTTACGAAATAATTTTTACCCGTGGAACAACCGAATCGATTAATTTGGTTGCTTACTCCTTTTTTAAACGTTTTGTAAAATCTGGCGACAATGTAATTATTTCGGCTTTAGAACATCATTCTAATATTGTGCCTTGGCAAATTGCTTGCGAAGATCACGGGGCTACACTCAGAGTAATACCCATGAACGAAGATGGCAGTTTACAAATCGACCAATTAGAATCATTGATTGATAAAAATACTCGATTAGTGGCGGTTAATCATGTTTCAAACGCCTTAGGAACAGTCAATCCGATAAAAAAAATCATCGATATATCTCATCAGCATTCGGTTCCTGTATTAATTGATGGAGCTCAGTCGATTTCGCATATTAAAGTGGATGTTCAGGAATTAGATGCCGATTTTTACTGTTTTTCGGGACACAAAATTTATGCTCCAATGGGTATTGGAGTTTTATACAGCAAAGAATCCCTCCTTAACGAAATGCCACCCTATCAAGGTGGTGGCGAAATGATTAAAGAAGTTACTTTTGCTAAAACAACCTTTAACGAATTGCCTTATAAATTTGAAGCTGGAACACCAAATGTTGGAGATGTCATAGGTTTAGATGTTGCCTTAAAATATGTTTTGGAAATTGGTATTGATAAAATTGCACAGCATGAGGAAGAATTGCTAAAATATGCCACATCACGAATTAAAGAAATCGACAACATCCGTATTTTTGGTACTACTCCCGAAAAAACTGCAGTTTTATCGTTTTTGGTTGGCAATATTCACCCTTATGATATTGGCGTTTTAATTGACAAACTTGGAATTGCCGTGCGTACCGGCAACCATTGCACCCAACCAATAATGGATTTTTATAAAATCCCAGGCACTGTAAGAGCCTCGTTTGCAGTATATAACACCAAAGAGGAAATCGATCGATTTATTGATGGATTAAAACAAGTGGTGGAAATATTAAGCTGAGACAAGTTCTTCATTAGAATTCTAACCTTTTAAAAATATTTTTTCAATTGCTCTGTCAATTCAAAAAAAAGTGTTTAATTTGCATCTTTAATAATGCTATTAAATATGGAAATTAAGAACGAACAAAACATGGAGCAGCTTATTTTAGAAGTTGCCGAAAACCTTTTTTTAGAAAAAGGTTTTGCCATGACAACAACTACCGAAATTGCTAAAATTGCAGGATGTAATCAGGCTTTAGTTCACTATTATTACAGAACAAAAGAAAGGCTTTTTGACAAAATATTTGAAAAAAAGGCTAAAATGTTCTTTACATCTTTTATGCAAACAAATGAAGAAAATATCCCTTTTGAAGAAAAATTAAAAAAAAGCATTGAAGCTCATTTTAATATTTTAATTGAAAATCCAAAATTGCCATTTTTATTGTTTAACGAGTTAACAACAAATCCCAAACGTCTTGATTCAATAAAAGAGACCTTAGGCTCAATCCCATTAGAAATTGTTGGAAAAATTCATAATGAATTTCAATCCGAAATCGAAAAAGGGAATATTCGCCCAATGAATATGGTTGATTTTTTCATAACCGTTGCCTCCTTAAATGTTTTTCTGTTTATTGCAAAACCCATAATTAGTGAAATCTTTTGTTTGTCGGATAAAGATTATATCGAATTTTTAGAGCTCAGAAAACAGGAAAACATTAGAATAATCCTGAATAGTTTAAAACCGTAAATTTATTCAAATGAATTTAAAAAAAAGAGTTTCACTATGTTTCACAGAGTACACACAGAGTTACACTGTATTTTCTTTGTTTTCCACTGTGCAACACGGTGATTTCGCATTAGCGAACCGTGCAACACGGTGTAATTTTAAAAAAAGAGTTTCACTATGTTTCACAGAGTACACACAGAGTTCCACATTGTTTTCTTTGTTTTTAAGAGTGAAAGACATTGTAAAGAAATCCAATATAGTGAGTTGGCTAGCTCTTTCATGTGGAGAGTGTTGCGTAGCAAAACACATTGTAATTTTTTCATGCCACGAAGTCTCTAAGGCACTAAGGTTCACAAAAAAATCCTTGTGTTTCTTTGTGTCTTCGTGCCTTAGTGGCGAATTTATATCAAACAATAGTTCCACTGTGCAACACTGTGATTTCGCGATAGCGAACCGTGCAACACGGTGTAATTT
>CAZFPO010000059.1:0-16661 GCA_964521105.1 uncultured Lentimicrobiaceae bacterium
TATTATTGCTGTTTTTCTAGGTTACAAAGATATGAATTTAAATGATGACCTCTATAATTTTATATTCGCTCATGAGTATTTTATAACTTATTGATTTTAAAAATTATTTAAGCCCTGTTATTTTTAACTATTTATTTAATTTAATAAAGCAAATTTAAGAAATATTATTAAATAAATCAAAACAATTAGCATTTATTTTACATCTTTGCTCATAAATTTTGGTAATGAAGTAATTTTATTTTTTTTAATATGCATAAATTCAAATACATAAAGATCAATGAGAAAATGTTTACAGTATATTATTTCAAAATATTTCTTAAAATATTTTTCTGTTCCTTTAAAAAATTGATATAATATACAAATTAAAATTAACAAGGTTTGTAAATTATTGATTTTTAAAATTAGAATTCAGGTTATAATAGTTATGTCATATAGAGTAATGAAATAATTTACATTATATTTTTTGTATTAACAATTGTGCTTTCATTAATATATGTTTCAATTTTTCAGAATGAAAAATGCAAATAAAAATTAACAAAAAAATGAATTGTTATGTATTTCATAGTTTCCGTTGGTTTTGTTTTGCCCCTGTTGGGTTTTTAACCAATAAGTTATCTTTTTATTTCTGATTTTATTAGAATATTTGTAAATTATAAATACCCTTTGCTGACATCACTTAAGGAATAATTTATACAGATTTGAATAATAACATAGTCCAATTTATCCGAATTTTAGGCGGTTCATTGTACTATTATTATTAGCATCGGCATAAAACAAATTAGAATTTTTATTACGTCATTGGACTATATATAAATTCAATTTGGTATTACTTCACATTTTCACCACTTTCATCACAAACACCGATTTAGATGTTTGGATTTCGATAACATATAATCCTTTTGCAAATTCCGATAAATCAATTTGTAAATTACTTTGGAATTGGCTGGGGGATGAAATTAATTGCGATTTTCCATCTAAAGAAGTGATGGAGATGTTTTTGATAAGCTGTGGTTTTTTAAATTCAATTCGGCAAATTTGATCCACAGGATTTGTATATGAAAAGGAAACTTCATTATCGAAATTTGGCACTTTAATCACATGTGCAAAATGGTCTTGAACTTCCAAGTTTTTATTCGTTCGTATCACCACAACATCGCGATTATTTTGTCCATTTAATTCGGTTGTACCAACGGCAATAAAACCACTGTCGGAACACAATACCAGTTTGTTGCCGACATCATATCGTTGACTCCCAAACGTATGCGACCATAAATACCATCCACCTTCGTTAAACTTGTACAACAACAAATCTTCACCACCCAAACCAAAACTTTTGGTATAACCTGTAACCATTAAATTATTTTCACTATCTTTTACAATATCTAAAAACTCATCGTCGTTCGCGTAGCTGTTATCCGTGATAATCATATCGAAATGGTAGGATAAATCGGATTTTACTAATAATAAAAATCCATCTTTTTTAGTTGTGTTTTTAAATTTTTCAGTAGAACCACAAATGGTTAGACCAATATCTGTTTTTGTTAATCCATATCCAATGCTTTCTCCTAAATTTAAAAAGTAATCATTGGTAGTTATTTCGCCAGTTAGAGTATTCATAAATCCAACAAAACAAGTCGAAACAGTATCACCGATTGATTTTTTGGAACCAGTAAATGCAATTAAACTATCATCAAACAAAATCATAGCATTCGTCTCCGAATCTCCTGATTCAAAAATTTTGAATGTTGAAATACTATCCCCATTCGTGTTTAATGAAATGATTTTTGAATTTACATTTGAACTATCTTCGCCCCAAGTGCTATAAGCAACAAATAATGTAGTGTCGCTCGAAATAATGGAAGTTGCATCGTTCCAAAAACTGATATTACCAATGTTTTTAGTCCAAACTAAATTTAATGCGGTATCAATTTTCATTACAAATCCATCGTAATCGTTTGAAATGGTATTATCGGTAATTCCACAAATGTAATAGGCATCGTTTAGTTTAATTGCCTTTTTTGCTTTATAAATTAAATCGTGAGGGAAAATGGCTTTATTGATAATTTGACCAGTATCCCCAATAATAAATACGGCTGGATTAAACGTGTTATTAAATACAGAAGAGTTTGCTAAAACAAAATATTTTCCCGCTTCAATTTCGATTACATTGCATGCTTCGTTTAAATAGAAATCACCGTATGTTTTGGTAAAAAAAGGCGATTGAGCAAAAGAAGCTGTACTCAAATAAAACATGACCAACAAGAAGGAAACGATTCGAACCATATTATAAAATTGATTTTTTAATACGAATTAATTTAGTCAAGAGATTTTCGATTTTCGACAATTGTAGCATATTGGCTCCGTCCGAAAGAGCTTTGGACGGGTCGGGGTGAGTTTCGATGAAAATTCCATCAAATCCAACGGCTATACCTGCTGAGGCTACATTGTCGATGAGTTCAGGTCTGCCTCCAGTTATACCTGCGGTTTGATTTGGCACTTGAAGCGAATGTGTGGCATCGAGAATGACAGGGCAATTGTTTTCTTTTAAAGCCGAAATTCCACGATAATCTACTATTAAATCTTGATATCCGAACATAGTACCTCGCTCGGTAAGCATTACATTCGGATTGCCTGCTGAACGGACTTTTTCCACCGCAAATTTCATGGATTCGGGCGATAAAAATTGCCCTTTTTTAATGTTCACAATTTTTCCTGTTTTAGCTGCTGCAATCAATAAATCGGTTTGACGACACAGAAAAGCAGGAATTTGAAGCATGTCCACAAAGTCGGCTGCTATATTAGCTTCTTCGGCGGTGTGAATGTCGGTAATAGTTGGAATATTGAATTGTTTGCCAACTTCGTGAATGATTTGAAGCGCTTTTTGGTCTCCTATTCCAGTGAATGAGTTTAAACTGGACCGATTTGCTTTTCGATAGGATGCTTTAAAAATTAGAAAAAATCCAAGTTTATTGGCAATACGTTTTAATTCTTGAGCAATTTCAAAGGGCATGGTCTCATTTTCAACCACACAAGGTCCTGCAATAAGAATAATATTGTTTTTTAGTTCCTCGTTAATTTTAGTATAAATATTTGTTTTTTGCATAATATTAAAGTTTAAATCCAATAGAAGCGTACCCTCCGTATGTCGATTTGTTAAATTCAAAGGAGTATGTACCCGCTTTAAAATAAAAGTGCTTTAGATTAAAAGTCGATAATTCCAATCCGGGAGTCCAAGTTCCATATCCTGAATTATAAATAAACGGCGAAATGCGTAAATATTTTTTAAATGGGTAAATATGCACCATTCCCATACATTCAAATGTTCGAATAGAATTTGCAAAAACTCGAATAAATGATTCAACCCCAATTTGTTCAATGATTTTATATTGCATACTTATGGCTGCACTTATCGGTAGTATGGTGTTGTATGAAGTAATAGTGTTAGGATAAACTATTGATTTTTGCAAACTATCGGCTAAATTATTTAATCCACTTGTCGACTCTTCAATATTTGTAATATCCTTAATTTCAATTCCTGAAAATGTATGTTGAACAATTTTTTCCGACTTTAAACCATTATTCCAATTAATAAAACCTATATCATCAATACTAAGTTTAAAAGAAAATTTTTTTTCAATATCAAAGCTGTAAAATAAGTTTAAATAGCCACCTTGTCCTGAAAAAACAGGTTGATTGGTATCACTTCGTTCGATATTATAATCTGATTGCAGCGACATTTGATAGGTTTCGGGTGCGGTAAAAAATGTGCCTGTGTGAATGTTGACATTAAAATGAGAAAAAGATTTTATGTACCCCAAGCTAAAACCGTACATTCTGCTCTTTTTTAAATCTTCATTCGTTTTTTTACGCACAAAACCAATTTTAAAGTCGCTATATGTATACGATTGAAATTGTTGATTTTTTAAATCCAATTCTTGACCAACAAATTGAGTATTCCCCGAAAACATTAATTTAAAAACATCTTCACTAAATCTTGTTTCTAAAAAATTACGGTAACCCAAACCGATAAAAATCATACTGTTTTTTCCAAACAGCTCATCTACTCGATGCGCCGTGGTAATGTATGATTGAATATGTAATCCAGCAGTATTTGAGTTGGTTAAATGAGAGTAACTTTCAAGTTTTGTTTTTTCGGTAATATTACCACCAAAAATTATCGGATTAAACATCGACGACTGGATAGAAGAAGATGAAATTAAAGCAGAACCTTCTGTTAAAATTATATGTCGACCAGTAATATTCTCGTTTTCAAGGAAGTTATTTTCCTCTAAACTTTTTATTAAATTAAGGGTGTTTTGTCCGAATACCGAAACAGATGCAATAAAAAGAAAAAAGAAAATTGTTTTTAGTCTGACCATTTAGAATTCAATATTAATATTAAAATCTCCACTTATATTTATTTCGAGTTTTTGATGTTGGTATAAACGTACTAAATTTTGGTTAGGCGAATGAGAAATAGCAGTAAATGACATTTTTGTTGATGACAAAAGTCTGTTTATTGTCGCTTTTGGCAAATTAATATCGAGTACAGTGGAAGTTGGAATACTGCCGTTTAACGTTGGTGTTGCAGCAAGTATAAGTTGATTTGTGTTAATTAAAACATCTGTTTCGGTATTAAAATTATTCAAAATTGCAATTTTAAGTCGAAAATCCAACGGATAATGGTTTTTGATGTTAAAATGAATCATGCCATTTTCGACGTTTTTATTTTCGGTGTTAATCGAATAAGATAGAACATCATAAAAAGTCAAATTGTCGGGGTTTATTTTTAAAGGAATACGGATATTTAAAAGGGCTTCAAGTTTTGAACTATTATAAATAAAATCGTTTCCACCCGAAATATTTCCCCAAGGATTGGTTTCGAGTTGATAGGTGTATGCTAGCTGGTCGGGCAGATTTTCAATTAATTCTTTAATGTTAGTTTGTGAAAAATCGATACGTTTTGTAGTTGGAATAAAAGGGTTTAAATAGTCTCCAGTATTTCGTGCACGAGTGATGTTTTGTGTTTGAAAAACATTTCCGCCACTAAGTTCATTGGTGTGGTGAGTTCGGTTATTTATAGATGATAATTTATTTAACTTAAAGCGAACATCCGCTCCAATCCCATTAAAAATATCCACCCAAACTTCGGCTGTTTCAACGCTTATTCCACCACTAATAAATTTATTAAAAACATCTACCTTGCTAGTATCTGGTCCATCTACGGCGGAAGTACTTCCAAGATATCCTTTGGCATATTCTAAATTTAATTGGTCGAACGAAGTATAGAAGAAAAATTGTTGTCCTGCGTTTACATTTGTTGAACTGCCATTTTCATCAAGTTTTAAGGTGGAAATTGTTTGTAAGCGGTTAAATTGATTGAGGTTTTGACCTCTTAAATCGAGTTGATAGCCCGAAATGTCGATAAATGTTGCGTGAATATATGGAGTAATTCCGTTGGAAGCAGGAATAATTTCGGTAAATTCAAATGCTTGTCCATTTCGAGTTGCTTTGGGAATTGAATATACTAGTTTTAATTTTTCGGTTAAGGGATTAATTGCATATAAACGAATACGACCATTTCGGACATGGAAAGTAGTAATTTGAGCATCGGCTAAATCGAAAAAAGTGGTTTCGTTTTGTGTAATTATGGTTTGACCTGGTGTAAGAGTGCCATTTCCAAATGCGGTAAAACGATATTGTGAAATAGTATCTGGAAAATTCATAAGCGAATCGGCTGAAACTCTTAATAAGGGATATTGAAAAAAGAATTCTAAACCGTTTTCAGTGTCTGTTTGAACCATTGAATCTGGAATAATATTTTCAAAGCCTAATGCTGCATGTGCAATAGGTATCGAAAATTGACTCTGCCAAGTTGTTTTATCTTTTTTGCATGAAGACACAACAAAGATGCTGACAAATAGAAAAAGAATAATTAAACAGTAATCCCTACGTTTGTTGAAATTCATATTCGAAAACGTTATAATCTTTTACAAACCTACATAATTTTTTAATGTTAAAATGAATTGGGATTTTTTTTTATTAAAAAAAGTCGACCAACAATAAAGATAGCCGACTTTTTAATGGTAAAATATTTTTTTATTGAACTATAAATTTATTTGTAGTAACTGATTTTCCAGTGATAACGCGATAGTAATATATTCCACTACTTAAATTTTTAGTTGGGAATTCAAAAACGGAATTGTTTGAAAAGTTGAATTGAGAACTTGAAATTAGCTTGCCATTTATATCCAGAATTTCGATGGTCGAAATGTCTGACATGTTTTCATCTGCTTTTATGTATAGCATATCCGAAGTTGGGTTTGGATAAACAATAAAACCTGCTTTTTTAAGAAGATTTTGAACACTTACATCACCACCAGTAAATGAAATGTCATCAATAGATAATTTTGAACCAGGATGTTGTCCTGAAGCAAAAACTAATAACATGGAATCAGGAGCTTCAACTATGTTTAAATTGAATGAAACAAGCTGAAAAGTTACGGAAGCATATATTGGTTGAGACCATCCTGCAATTGGGTTCCCATTTTTATAAAATGCAAGCTGAACCATACCGCTATCATTTCCAGCAGGAGCATATTTGTAATAAAATGAACCGCTTGTTGGAGTGGCTGTGTATGGAATTTTTTCAAAAGGATCGTTGTTTGATTGTATGTTTATCTCTCCAACGGAAATAAAACCAGGGATTGTATCCTCACTAACAGTTATTGTTTCCATCGAAACACAATAAGAGCCACTGTTTCCGGGTGAAGCTTTTATTACCGGGGTTAAGCCCATTCCGACTAATAAATTATTAAAACTATACCAATTATCAGGGTTTTCAATCGAAAGTGCTTCCCATTGTTCAAAACTAGGATTTGGAAGTGCGACAGGTGCTGGTCCAGAAGTGTTTTCAAAACTAACATTATCAATCATCAACCACGAATTTGGACTGGATATAACATCTCCAAAAGGATTTGAATTTACAAAACCAAAGAAGATGGAATCTGGCGCACCGGTAACTACATCAAAGCTAAATGCAGTCCAAGTGTTGTTTGTGCCTGTAAAATTTTTAACGTCCATCACCGGATTACCTCCAATAAATTTTATTAAAATCATAACCGATGTGTCGCCTGCAGGTATATCGGATTTAAAGTATCCGTTTACTTTGTTGAAATTTGAAGTGTAAGGAATACCTCCATTTGGTCCATTATCGCCAACAGAACCAAGGTAAACATAGCTGAAAATAACATCGCCATTTCTTTCCGCATTTTCTAATTTTACTGAAAATGTACCTTGTTGAGCTTCAGTAGATTTAGTTACTAAATTATTGAAATTAAAATTGTCTGTATTTGAACTTTTCCACAAATTTGGTGTTTCAAAAAGAACTTGGTTAGTCCAGTTTTCAAAACCTCTGTTTTGCAATTGTCCGTTTTGAGCTATTAAACTCATAAATAATACACTAAATAAGAACAAAAAGATAGTCTTTTTCATGGTTTTAATATTTGGTTAATAATTTATTTTTTATTTTAAAAAATTTACACAAATATAGTTATTATTTTCGTAAAAGTATTTCTAATCGTTGTAATTTTGAAAGAATATTAAAAATTCAGCTTTTTTTTATAAATTTGTCAAACTAAATTGTTGTTAAATTGTATTAGTATTGGAATAATATAAAAAAAATATGAAAAAAATAATTTTCTTATTGAGTTGTTTAGTGCTGAATGTCAGTATGATGCATTCGTTTGCTCAAGTAAAAGACTCTACTAAAACCGAAGTTATAGTTATTAAAGGAGAAGAAACTCAAGTAGTTGAAAAAATATACAACGAAGGAATCTCGTTATATAAATCGCAAAAGTTAAATGAAGCGATTGAAAAATTTACAGAAGCTATACAAAAAGACCCCAAGTTTATGTTGGCATATTTGAATCGTGCTTCTATTTATTATGATAAAGGCGATTATAGCTCTTCGTTATTGGATTATAATTCATACATTGAATTAGCACCAGTAGATCCGCAAGGCTATTATTTGCGAGGAAATACTAATTATGCCTTGAACAAACTTAATGAAGCATCGCTTGATTATGATAAAGCCATCGAATTAAATCCCAAAAATGAAAATGCCTATTATTTTCGTGGTGTAATAAAGTTTGAAAAAGAAGATTATCAAGGTGCTATAGCCGATTTTAATAAAGCGATTGAACTTAATCCGGATTATGCATATGCATATAATGATAGGGGTAGTGCTAAAAAAATGTTAGATGATTTCGATGGAGCTATTGCCGATTACACTATGGCGATAAAATCTAATCCCAAACACGCATTTTTTTATAATAATCGCGGAAGTGCTAAGCGGAAAAAAAATGACAATCAAGGTGCAATTGCCGATTATAACATGGCAATTGAATTAAATTCAAATTATCATATTGCGTTAAATAATCGTGGAATGGCATTTTATGAATTGGGAAAGTATAAGGAAGCAATTGACGATTTTACGAAAGCAATTGATATTAAATCAGATTATGCATATTCTTATAATAATCGCGGTAACGCAAAAATGAAAATGAAAGATTATAATGGAGCTATTTCCGATTATAATAAAGCGTTAGAACTAGATGACAAAATGGCTTATACTTATTTGCATCGAGGAAATGCAAAAGAAATGATTCGTGATGTAAATGGAGCAATTTCCGATTGGGAAAAAGCTGCTTCAATGGGTGTTGAAGCCGGAACAACGTATGCAAAAAAGTATAAAGAAGACGAATTTTAATGTGCAAAAATTTAATTAACTATCGAAAAATTACTATTATGAAAAAGATATTTCCAATAATTTGTTTTATGCTTTTTGCCCAATCAATCATGTTAGCTCAAACTAATGTTGAATTTGTTCGCGAAAATTTTCCCGAAAAAGGTCAATATCGCGAAGCCATGGGTTATTTGAATGATGCGGAAAAATTATTACAAGACGATTATCCAAATTATATTGAAGCCATTGCATTATATCAAAAAGCATATAAAATTAATCCAAATAATGCAATGTTAAACTATAAAATAGGATATTGTATCTATTCAAGTCGTGTAAAACGTTCTTCTTCTATCGAATATTTTGAAAAAGCATATCAATTAAAAGCTGATGTTACACCCGAATTATTGTACTATTTAGGAATTGCTTACCAGTTAACCTACCAATTTGATAAAGCAATGGACTTTTATCGAAAATATTTAACAGCTATTACTGGAAAAACACTTGCCGATAAAAGTCCTGATGTGTATAAAAAAATTAATGAATGTGAAAACGGAAAAATTCTGATAAAAAATGAAGAAAGAGTATTTATTGATAACATAGGTAAAGAAATAAATTCGTTGTATGATGAATACGGTCCTGTAATTACAGCCGATGAATCTGTTTTAATGTTTACTTCAAAACGACCACTAACCGAAACTCAACGCCCTGAAAAGGGAGAATTTTTTGAAAATATTTATTTCAGTGCTCGAAAAAATAAACGTTGGAACAATGCCGAAAATTCGGGAAAACCTTTAAATAGTGATTATCATAATGCAGTGAAAGCAATTTCTAACGATGGGCAAAAGTTAATTGTTTACCGAGGCGATAATGGTGGCGACTTGTTTATTGCTAAAGCAAATGGTGATACGTGGTCGAAACCCGAGCGTTTACCTAAACAAATTAACACAATGTATCACGAAGCATCAGCTTCATTCTCTTACGATGGAAAATCAATATATTATGTGAGTGATAAACCTGGTGGATTAGGTGGTCATGATATTTATACGTCATCAATTGATGCGAAAGGTCGTTGGAGCGAACCTGTAAACTTAGGTAATATCGTAAATACTCCCTACGAAGAAATTTCGGTGTTTGCTCACCCTGACGGAAAAACCCTCTATTTTAGCTCTAATGGTCACAAAAATATGGGTGGCTACGATATTTTTAAAACTACCTTGGAAAATGGTGTATGGACTGAGCCAGTAAATATTGGTTATCCAATTTCTACCACTGACGATGATGTGTTTTTTGTGATTTCAGCAAGTGGTCGACGTGCTTATTATTCTTCTGCCAGAGATGGTGGTACTGGCGGACAGGATTTATACGTTATTACTTTCTTGGGACCCGAAAAACTATTGGTAATGAATGGAGAGGATAATTTGTTGGCAAACAAAACAAATCCAATCCGCGAAAAATTTGTAGCTCCCGAAGTTAAAATTGAAGAAACTAGCGTAACTTTATTAAAAGGTATTATCATTGATGAAAAAACAAAGGAACCTGTGTTAGCAACGATTGAGTTGTACGATAATGATAAAAATGAATTATTGGCAACGTTTCAATCGAATAGTAAAACAGGTCGTTACTTAGTTTCATTACCTTCGGGTAAAAATTATGGTATTGCAGTTAAAGCCGATAAATACTTGTTCCACTCCGAAAATTTTAACTTGCCCGATTCGGCTAAATATCAGGAAATTGAAAAAGTTATAGAACTTAAAAAAATGGAAGTTGGACAACGAATTGTTCTTAGAAATATATTCTTCGATTTTAATAAATCAACACTTCGCCCCGAATCAAACATTGAGTTAGAAAATCTAATTAATTTATTAAATGAAAATCCGAATATGAAAATTGAGATTTCGGGACATACCGACAATGTGGGTACTGCTCAATATAATAAAAAATTATCCGAGTCTAGAGCAAAAGCTGTGGTTGATTATTTAACAACCAAGGGTATTGCTAAAGATAGACTTACTTTTGCTGGTTATGGATTCGATGATCCAATTGCTCCAAACGATACCGAAGAAGGTCGCCAACTTAACCGTAGAACTGAGTTTAAGGTTATTCAAAATTAAAAATATTTTCATGAAATCTCGCTTTTATTTTAATAAATCAGGTCTTCTTTTATTGGTTCTTTCTATGGCTTTTTCGTCTTTCCAATGATTTATTAATTTTTCGTTCCCCGATAATAAAACTTCTGGAACTTCCCAACCCTTAAAGTTAGCTGGTCGAGTGTAAACTGGTGGCGATACAAAACCATTTTGAAAAGAATCGGACAGCGCCGAAGTTTCGTCATTTAACACACCTGGTAAAAGCCTTACTATTGAATCAACAACTACCATAGCTGGCAATTCACCTCCCGAAAGTACAAAATTACCAATGGATATTTCTGATGTAATTAAATGTTCTCGAATTCTTTCGTCAATTCCTTTATAATGTCCACACAAAATAATTATATTTTCGAGTAGTGAAAATTTATTTGCTATGTTTTGATTGAAAATTTCACCGTCAGGTGTCATGAAAATTATTTCGGAATAGTATCGTTCTTTTTTTAATTGTGCAATGCAGTTGTAAATTGGTTCAATCATCATAACCATCCCTGGTTCGCCTCCAAATGGATAGTCGTCAACTTTTCGATGTTTATTCGTAGAGTATTCGCGAATGTTATGAATCTTAATTTCTGTTAAGCCCTTTTCGTTTGCTCTTTTAATAATTGAATGGTTGAATGGTCCATCAAACATTTCAGGAAAAAGGGTTAAAATGTCAATTCTCATAATGTTTATTTTTTTTGAACAATCATTATTCCGTCTCTAATGGGCAATAAAATCGATTCAAACCGATCATCGTTACTTAATCGTTTATTAAATGAGTCAATTATTTGAGTAGATTTATCGTTTTCAAGTTCGTGAGGTATCAAAACTTTTCCACTCCAAAGAACATTATCAACTATTATCAGCCCTCCAGTATTTACATTATCAACTAACAAATTAAAATACTCGTCATACTCTTCTTTATTTCCATCAATAAAAACCATGTCCCATTTTTCGGGTAATGTTGGTATTATTTTAATTGCATTACCAATGATTAATTTAATTTTTGATTGTAATTTAGCTTTGTTAATATATTTTTGAATTAAATCCTCATACTCTTCATTTACTTCAATAGTATATAATAGTGCATTATCTAGCAATTCCATTCCAATTGATAATGCCGAATATCCCGAAAAAGTGCCAATTTCAATAACTCGTTTTGGTTTTTTTAATCGAACTAATAATCGTAAAAAATTGCTTTGTTGACTTCCCGATATCATTCGAGGATTAATCATTTTTATATAAGTTTCACGATACAACTCCTTTAAAATATCTGGTTCCTTGCTCGAATGTTCTTCGGCATAATATTGAAATGGTCCACTTACGCAGCTATCTTCGTATCTCATTTTCGTCCAATTGAAATAAAACTGAAATTTTCCGGATTAAGAATTTCGTTAGAAATTTCTAAAAGATCATTAGCCGAAATAGATTCAATTTTTTGGTATACATCTTCCATGTTGTCAACGAAATTATAATAAAGATAACTTTTTCCGATGTTTAGCATTTCGTTTAAATTGGAGTCGTTACTGAGTGCAATTTGACCAATAAATTGTTTTTTTGCACGACTTAATTGAAGTGTTCCCAATTTTTCAGTTTTAATTCGCGTAAATTCTTTATGAATTAATTCTATCGATTTTTCAACCGAATTTTTATCGGTGGCAAAGTACACCGAAAAATAACCCGTATCGGATAGTGGCTGAAAACTCGATTCTACAGCATAAGCTAATCCATATTTTTCACGAATCGAAATATTTAATCTGGTATTCATTCCTGGTCCGCCTAAAAGATTGTTAATTAGTCCAAAAATATTTTTTTTGTCGTCATACATGTTGTAACATGTTGTGCCAATTATGCTGTGTGTTTGATGTGTGTTTAGTGGAATTAATTTATTTTGAGGGATAAATCCGTTAAAAATATTTCGCTTAAAATTTCGTGTCGATGCTAATATGTTCCCAAAATGTTTTTCGATTATAGTTGATAATCTTTGAATTGAAATATTTCCTACCGAAGATATAACCATCTGATCGGTTGTGTAAGTTCTTTTTATGAAGTCGATAATGGTTTTTTTTGAAATTGATTTTACAGAGCTTGTCGATCCCAAAATATTTCTACCTAAGGCGTGTTTGTCAAATATTAAATCTTCAAAGAGGTCAAAGCAAAGTTCGGTGGGATTATCTTTGTACGATTTTATCTCCTCAATTACCACATCTTTTTCTAAATCAATGTCTTTTTGCCTAAATTCCGAATTGAAAATAATATCTGATAAAAGTTCAGCCGAACGGTCGTAATATTGTTTTAAAAACGAAGCATAAAAAACCGTTTCCTCTTTACTAGTGAATGCATTTAGGTCGCCTCCAACATTCTCTAAGCGTGCTAACACTTGAAAAGGTTTTCGTTTTTTTGTTCCTTTAAATATCATGTGTTCGATAAAATGAGCAACACCCCACTCGTTTTCAAACTCATCTCGTGACCCCGACATAAATGTTACACTCATGTGTGCAACATTTCCAGCAACTTGTTTATGAACTAATCGAATTCCGTTTTTTAAAGTAATAAAATGGTAGTTGTTTTTCATTAAGTAAATGCAAATTGATTGAGCAAAGTTAATAATTCTTTTAATTAAGTACCTTGTTTGTTTTTAATGAAAACGTGGTTCATTTTTTTATTTTTTATTGAAATTTAAAAAAGTAAAAGCTACTATTTGAATTCAAATACGCTTACTTTTACATGTGATTGTTGTGAATAAAAAAAGCTGCTCAGTTATAAGCAGCTTTTCCTACATAATTTAAAGAATTAATCTTTTTCATATTCAGTTCTTTCAACATCGCTTCCATCAACATGCTCTACAAATAATTCTTTATTTGTTAATCGCAATATGGTAGTTTCGCTAGTAGATGTTTGTCCACCAAAAGTATATTTAGTAACAATTTTAGTTTTATCACTATTAAATTCCCATGTTCCATTAAACGAACCCCATTGTGGAGAAGTTGTTGTAACAGTACCGTCTTTTTTAAATTCAGTAGTTGTTGCTTTATCATCAGCCGATAAGGTTTGTTCTGTACCGTTATAAACTGCTTTTGTTACTTTCCACACACCAGTTATACGAGAAGTTTTTGAACGTAAGCTTAATGAAGGACCTTCATCATATTTTCCACAACTAGAAAGTATTAAAGATGCAGCAAATAAAACAACTAAAAATACATTTGTTTTTTTCATAATATTTATTTTTTTTGGTTAATATTTATTTATCTTAAACAAAAGTAATCATATTTTTTAAGTTTCGTATAGTTTTTATGGGTTAAAATTTATTTTTTTTTAACATTGACTTGTTGATAAGAAGTATTTTTCTTGCTTTTTTATGCAAAAAACAATAGATATGGATAATATCACTTTATATATTATAAAAAAAATCTAAAACAGTATATAAAAATGAAAATTTATTTCAGAAATCTTATTACTAATGTTTCTAAAATTACTACAAACAATGTTAATAAAATAAATAGTTTCCACAGTGGCTTGCCTTTTTCAATAGTATTACTGACAATTTGAGGAATCTTTTTTGTGTCAACAATTAATTTAATGTTTGATAGTTTATTTACCTCAATAAATTTCTTGATTGTATTCATTTCATCGAAATCCATTTTCGATTCTAATGGGTTTCGATTAAAAGCGGTGGAGCCAACAATCTTATTTGATTCAATAATATTATAACAAGATGGGTCAATATCCTGAGAGTGTAATAAAACGTGTATTTGATTTGATTGTATTTGTGTACTAGGGATAAATTGTTTTTTAGTAACAATATTTTCAAATTTAATTACTTCGTCGATTTTTAAATTTTGTGTATTTAAAATAATATCTTCGCTTGAGCCAATTGTGTGATATAATTCATTTGTTTTTTTAGCAAAAAATGCCATATTTAACAATGTTGGAACAATTAAAGCATGTCGATGAAAATTGCCCGAACGTTCATTTAACGCCGAGGTTAAAAAATATAATTCACCTGCATCAATTTTGCTAAAACCTAAAAAAATATTTCCATCTAAAAGCTTCATTACAGGAATTAAATTTGCTTGATTTTTCAATACAAATCTTTTCGAAACATACGGTAAATCAATTACTTCGGGTAGTTTTTCAAATACGTTTTTGAAAAGAAAAAAATTAGATGTTAATTCGGATATTTGAGTTTTTGATGTATCAATTTGTGAATATTCTACGGAACAAATACTTTTGCTAAAATTATTCAAGTTGTCAACATTGGCATCAATAAAAGGAATGACTAAAACTACTCCTCCTTTTTTAGTATATTTTTGTAACTCTGATGTTGTTCCACTTGCAACTTCCGAAACATCTGACATTATCAACATGTCATAATTTTTCAAACTTGAATAATCAACATTTCGTATATTGGAACTTGTAAATTCTACAATTGAGTCACTTGAATACAATGCATTAAGGTATGATGAAGGCTTTTTTTCATATAATTCCAGCACCTTAACACTATTACGAATATCATAACTATAATAAAAAATATCATCGAAGTTAAAAGGTCCTTTATCATCTATTCTAATTTCGCAGTTACGAATTCCATTTTTATTTTCGATGTAATTTATTTGTACGACCTTTGTTTCTCCCGCTTTTATTGAGGTAACAACCGAACTAACATCTTCGTTGTTTATTTTTAATGTAATAGGAATCATTTCATAGTTATCACTCGACTGATTACAAACTTTGATATTTAATGTTAATTGTTGATTACTCCGAACAAGTGGAAGCTCAAACCAGCAACTATCGATATAAATATTAGATTTGATCTTTTGCGAAAGGGGAAGCATAATAATATTGCTGCTTTTATCGATTATCGAGGGAGTTATTGTGGATAGTGGTTGTTGAAAATCGGAAATTATTGCAATATTTTTTGATGAATTTTCAGTTTTTAAAAATTCATTATTTATTCGTTTAATAACATCGTTGATATTACGTGAATAATTGCCAATTTTTATTTCTTCGATCAAATTAAAAGCATCTTCATTACTTACAAACCTAAAACTTCCTCCATCTAGTTCATTTGTAATAATCATGAATTTATCGCTTAATCCAAATTGTTCAATTATTTCTTTTGCTTTAATTTTGGCATCGTCAAGTAGAGTTATCCCGTCTTCGTTAAACCCACTCATACTTTGAGAATTATCAATATAAATTGATAAATAATTTGTGGACGATTTTGATAAATTTGCTTCTTTGTTCTTAATAATTGGGTTTGCAAAGGCAAATACTAAAAAAATGATGATTAATACTCGAAGAATAAGCAAAAGCAGTCGTTTAAGTTGAGATAAACGCTTGGTTTTTGTTTGAATATTAATCAAAAATTGCAAATTTGAAAATTTTACAATTTTATATTTTTGAAAATTAAAAAGGTGTATAATAATTGGTATTGCAATAGCAAACAAGGCAAATAAAAAAGCAGGATATTGGAATGCCATACATTATAATTTACGGCAAAAGTAGTTAAAAATAATTGAGTTTTGAAACTTTTAATACTATGGCGAAAATCATATTTTGTTAGTTCTGATTTTTTTTTTTGAACAGAAATGTTTTTTCATTTCAAAAGAGATTCCCCATGTACTATTAAAAACATAAATTTTATGCGTTCAAAATTGTGCATGAAAAAACATAAAAAAAAACAATTACAAAAATTAAATATTTCATTAATTTTTGTTTTATTATGCAAAAAACATGAAAAAGAAATAGCAATTATTAACTAATTACATTTTCTTTAATTTCTTTTC
>CAZFPO010000060.1:0-5002 GCA_964521105.1 uncultured Lentimicrobiaceae bacterium
TATGATGAAGCATTAAAAATTGATTCTTTGCATTTTTATGCATTATCGGAGAAAGCACTATCGTTAGTATTTTTGAAAAGTTACGAAGATGCTATAAAAATATGTGAACTAATAGTTAAAACATATCCTGAGGAGGAAGGCCTTAAAACAGTTTATTCAACGTATGCAAAAGCCTATAACGGTTTAAATAATCGAGAAAAATCAATTGAAATTTATGATGAAGCTCTAAAAAAGTTTCCCGATTATTATCAACTTTACTTTAATAAGGGTGTAACTTATCTAGCGGACGAAAAAAGTGAAGAAGCTTTGCTCTGTTTTCAGAAATCTGTTCGATATAATCCAAAACATCTTAGCTCACATTATGCCATTTCAACACTTATCAATAAAAACAAATATAGGATTCCTGCTTTACTAAGTTGTGGTAGATTTTTAGTTCTAGAACCAAAGGGTAAAAGGGCGAGGGAAGTGCTCATGAAATTACAAAACATCATGATTGGTAATGTGGAAAAAACTGGAAAAAATTCAATTACGATTAATGTATCATCTGACATGTTAGATCAAACGAACCAGAAAGGAAAACCAATTGAAAATAATTTTTCTACAACTGATTTAATTTTATCTATGGATGCTGCTCTCGATTATGATAAAAAGAATAAGAAAAAATCCGAAATTGAGCAGTTTATCCGTAAGTTTGAAACCGTTTGCTCATCCCTTGAAGAAACTAAAAAAGATAATTTCGGATTTTATTGGGAATATTATGTTCCTTATTACCTCGAGATGCACAAAAATAAGCTAGTTGAAACGTTTGCATATATCATCTTTTCATCAAGTGATGACGAAAGTGTGTCAAAATGGCTGAATTCCCACGAAAAAGAGATTGATAAATTTTACACATGGTCGAATAATTTCGAGTGGAAGAAAAAATAAATTGGATTTTCTTGATTATATTTAATCTTGAATAATTTTATTTTCTTGGTGGTTTTTTGCCAAAAAAAAATATTTTTAAAACATTTGATTGTAAATAACAATCATTGCGAATGTTATTGATAAAACTAAGTTTTTGAACAGTTTATACAAATGATTAGGGATAATTTTGTATTATTAAATAATTTAGTATATTTGCATTCTTGATTTTTTAAACAAAATCATATTAACAAAATTTAACTTATTATTGCTGTTCAAGTTTTTAATGCAAATAAATAACATTATGGGTAAAAATTATAATCAATTCGTTTATAATAAACTAATATTTACTTTTTTAAATCCTTTAATATTATTATGTATAATTTTGTTTTTTGTAACTAGTTGCAAGAAAGATAATAAGGATGAATATCGGGGACAAAATGGTATAACTGTGAGTTCAAGTATTTATGTTTCTAGCCTAACATCGCATTCGGCAGTTGCATATGTAAGTATAGACTTTTTTGATAAGAAAATTCCTATTAAAACGATAGGAATATGCTGGAATACTGAACCATACCCAATAATTGCAAATAGATTTGCTCGCAATATGAATGACTCAACTACTTTTAGTTTGAAAATGGGGAACTTAATGCCAAATACGAAATATTTTGTGAGAATTTATATCACCAATGATTTTGGAACATTATATTTTCATTCAGATTACATATTCACTACAAAAGTTAATGGTGGTTGGCTAAATCCCCAATTATCATATGGCAATTTAACTGATAGAGAAGGCAATAACCATGCTACTATAGCTATTGGAAACCAAGTGTGGATGGCAGAAAACCTTTGTGCAACTACATATGCAAATGGTGATACTGTAGCAAATATTACAGATGCTAGCCTATGGAGTACTAGCACAATTGGAGCTTGGGCATGTTTAGACAACGACATTCAATACAATAAACCATTTGGTATTTTATACAATTGGTATGCAGCTTCTGATTCTCGCAATATATGTCCGGATGGTTGGCATGTGCCAGATGATACAGAATGGTTTGAATTAGTAAATTATTTGGGTGGATCTCAAAAAGCAATCCCTAAAATTAAAAGTGTTGGAAACTATTATTGGGGAAACCATAATGATAGTTCAACTAATATAACTGGATTTTCCTGTTTACCAAATGGTGTTAGGTATGAAAATGGAAGATTTGAAGGTTTTGGAAGTAATGCTTTGTTTTGGACTAAAACGGAACATAATGAAGATTATGGTACAGATTGGTTGCATTTTTCAGATTTAAATATACTTTCAAGTGCACCACACTCAAAAAAGAGAGGCTTTGCCATCCGTTGTATCAAAGATTGATTAATTGGGTAACATTATTTTTTTTTTGCAAATTTACAATGCTAATGTAGTTATGTTCGAAAGTCTTAACTTGTATCCTGTTCAATTGTTTTAAATAAAATGGTTGGCGTAATTTATATTTATTAAGTTTATTTTATTTTAGCGAATGCCATTAAAACTAGTTCTTTTAATTTTTTTATCTTTGCATTAGATTGAATTATCTAAAAATCTGGGGAATGATTCGCAAAACACAATTCATTTTATTTTTAATTTTATTTATACATCAAACGTTATCACAGGCTTGTACAACGTTTGTTTTAAAACATTCCAATCAATTGGTGTTTGGGCGAAATTTAGATTGGACATCCGACAATGGAATCGTGGTGGTTAATAAGCGGAATGTTCGAAAAATTTCCCTAGTATTTCCGCCTGATAAGCCCTTTGAATGGACTTCAAAATATGGAAGTATAAGTTTTAATCAATTTGGAAAAGAGTTTCTTTTTGGTGGAATTAACGAAACAGGATTGGTTATAGAAATTATGATAGCAAAAGCCGAGTACCCGTTATTTGACGAACGTTCGGCGGTTAATGAGTTGCAATGGATTCAATATCACTTGGATAATTCTAAAACCATTGATGATGTAATAAATAGTGATGCCTATTTAAGAATAAAACCAGTTAGCCAAGAGTTGCATTTTTTGATTTGTGATAAGGAGGGCAATGTGGCTGTCATTGAATTTAAAAATCAAAAAATGGTGGTTTACCGCGACGAAAATATGCCCTATCCAGTTTTGGAAAATGACCTATACGATGTTTCACTTAAAAATTATAAGGATAATTATGATTGTCGGTTTAAAAAAGTGGTGGATATGCTTGAAAAATATCAACCTGAAAAAGACAGTTCTATTATTGATTATTCATTTGAAATTTTGAGCAAAGTCCTTTTGGATGGCTCATGGACAATTGTTTACGACATTAGAAATATGAAAATATACTTTAAAACCACTTCCAATACTAAAATCAGAATAATTGATTTTGAGAAATTCAATTTTGATTGTAAAAGTGAAAACTTGATTTACGACCTCCAATCGAAGAACAAAGGCAATATAAACAAACATTTTTCCAAACTTAACTTTGATTTAAACAAAGAAAAAATACTTGATGCGATGAGTATAATTGCTCAAATGCCACAAGATATACTTGATAAATACCTTGAGTATTACAAAAGTTGTGAATGTTTAAATTAATGCAGGTTCTCATGAGTTAAATTGGTTTGTTGAAAAATATAAATTGATAAAAATTAATAAAAATAAAAGAATATAAATTATTTGTTATCTTTGAAAATGAAAAATCATTAAAATGATAGCTAAAGTTTATAAGATTCAAGGCAAAAAAGGATTGTTCGATGAACAGTTTAATGTGGATAGATTAACCGAACTTGGTAATCCATTAGCTAAAGTTAGTAATATTATAAATTTTGAAAGTTTCAGAAACGAATTAGAATCTACTCAAAAAAAATCCAACAATATTCATCATGTTGGTGCAAAACCCTTCGATGTAGTTATGATGTTTAAGATTGTCTTGTTACAATACTATTTTGGGTTAAGTTATAAACAGATAGAATATCACATAATTGACAGGCTTAGTTTTCGGAAATTTTTAAAAATCGAAACAGGGGACAGCGTCCCCAAAAGCAAAACTATTTGGTTATTTGCAAAAAACATTCAAAAAAATGGAGTGTTTAAATCCATTCTTAATCAAATTTCTCAGTCGCTTAATGTTAATGGGATTAAACTACGAAAAGGAAATTGTAGCGATTTAATATTATATAAAATTAACAAGACCTAACAGGTTTTGAAACCTGTTAGGTCTTGTTAATTTTTATTGTGGTTTAAAGTATTCTTCCATCAAACGTTGAACATATTTTCCAAGAACGTCGAATTCGATGTTAATGACTGTTCCAGGTTTAAAGTTGTGAAAATTTGTAACATTATATGTGTATGGAATGATGGCAACCGAAAACATATCTTTTGCCGAGTCAACCACTGTTAAGCTTACTCCATTAACACATATTGAGCCTTTGGATACTGTAAAATTATTAAGAGAGGCATCGTAGTTAAAATAAAATCTCCAACTACCATCTTCTTCACTAACTTTTGTACAAACCGCGGTTTGGTCAACATGACCTTGAACAATATGTCCGTCAAAACGGCTATTCATTGCCATACTGCGTTCTAAATTTACTTCGTATCCAACATGCCAAGTGCCCAAATTTGTTTTATCCAATGTTTCTTGAATAGCGGTTACCACGTATGTGTTTTTTTCGTAGTCAACGTGTACAATGGTTAGGCAAACGCCATCGTGAGCCATGCTCTGATCAATTTTTAACTCTTGAGCTATTGGCGTTTCAATGGTGATGTTAAAGTTGGATTGTTCTTTTTCAATTTTAACGACTTTTCCTGTCGATTCTATGATTCCTGTAAACATTTTTTATCGTAATAAAGTTAAACTTCCTTTTAATGATCGTAGTTTTATTCCGCCTAGGCGATATTCATAAACGTCGCAAATATAATAATAAACACCTTCGGAGCAATCTTGATTGCTGTATTTATCTTTTCCGTCCCACATAATATCCGGATTTTCGGAAGTGAAAACAGGAACTCCCCAACGATTATAGATAATGATGTTAATCCTCTGCACAAAATCGTAGGGGAAAGGTTGGAAAAAATCGTTTGAATTGTCTCCATTTGG